>CAZJSX010000001.1:0-16618 GCA_964548845.1 uncultured bacterium
ACTTCGACGCATAAATAAATTGTTACAAGCACATAATAGAGCTGCTGAAAAAGCTAGAACTAAACCCATGATGTCTCTCCAAGGCTAATTTTTTTAGCAAAGTATACCACTTTGAAGAAAAAAGAATATATTTTTAAAGAAAATAGTCTAAAAAAGATTAAGAAAAAATGAAGATATTTTTAGTTTTTTTAAGTAAAATGCCATTTTTAATGGTTTTCAAAAAAATAGTTTAACGTCTTCTTTTTTTTAATGATATGTTCCTATTGCAAAGAAATTTTAATACCGTTATATTATATAACAGTATATAGGTTTATATGATTTTCTCGTTTGCTGATCAAGAAACTGAAGATATTTTTAAT
This sequence comes from uncultured bacterium, assembly GCA_964548845.1. GTDB lineage: Bacteria > Chlamydiota > Chlamydiia > Chlamydiales > JAAZZY01 > CAZJSX01. The sequence goes on from CAZJSX010000001.1 coordinate 360, forward strand.
GGAATAAAATCTCCTAAAGCTCGTAAACGCCTTCCCGGGGAGCTATTTGAAATAGCCGCTAGAAAGCTAGATATGATAGACGCAGCTATTAATTTAAATGATTTGAAAGTTCCTCCATCTAATCATCTAGAGGCTTTAAAGGGGAAGTTAGAGGGCAAATATAGTATTCGCATCAATATTCAGTATCGAGTTCTTTTTTCTTGGACTGAGTATGGTGCAGATCATGTTAAAATTATAGATTATCATTGAGGTGAAATATGTTATCCAATAAGAAAAGAACCCCATCAAAGAGAACTCCATCACATCCTGGTGATATTTTATCTGAAGAATTTTTAAAACCATTAAACCTTTCTCAAAGTCAATTTGCCGCACATTTGAGCGGGACTTGGACTCAATCAAAAATTAGCGACATTGTAAATAAAAAACGCCGCGTTACAGAAGTGATAGCCCTTGATTTTGCTGATGCTTTAAACACATCCCCCGAATTTTGGTTAAATTTACAGTTGAGATATGACCTATGGTTTGCAGAGCAAGAACATGACAAAATCCCTTGTATCCCTCAATTGAAGACCCTTAGCTATTCAAAATCTGCAAAGCATCCCAAACGACTAGGACTATCTCAATCATAAAAAGTATTCATGTAAAACTTTATGCAAATTATCGGCGGATTATACAAAAGTAGACTTCTTACAGCCCCCAAAGGCGATCAAACTCGTCCATCTAAAAACATGCTTAGAGAAACTCTCTTTAATATCTGCACTTCTTTGATTGATGAGGCTTTATTTGTTGATCTCTTTGCAGGATCTGGTGCTATTGGCTTAGAAGCCATAAGCCGCGGAGCAAGACATTCCTATTTTATTGAGAGCCACAAAAATGCAATTGAAGCTATTGAAAAAAATATAGCTTCATTGAAAGTAGAAAATCAAACTTCTCTTTTAAAAGGGGATGTCTTTAAAAACCTTTCTAAAATCCCTGAAAAAATCGATATCATCTTTGCTGATCCCCCCTATAGTAAAGATCCGAAAGACTCATTGGCAATCAAACTTTTAGCTTATCTTGAAAAACACGAAGCTTTGAAAAACGAAGGGATTTTCTTTTTAGAAACACATAAATCGGAAAAAATAGATCTGAATTTGTATCCTAGCTTTGAACTTTTGAAACAAAAGTTTTTTGGAGATAGTCAACTACTGATGTTAAAATATCAAAAAGCTAATCTTTAAATAACCGTTTTTCGATATCACTAAGTGAAGACTTTGAGCTTGAATCAGTCACAGGCTGAAAAGCTTCACAATAATTTAAATGCTCTCTATTTGAAATGGCATCTGTATTAGGGATGTTGCAATCATTGGGCTTGCCAATCTGATAATGCTTACACCCTTTGCAACAATGCAGGTAAGAGCCACACCTGTCACAATTTGTTTTAAATTTAATAGTGCCATCAACTGGGTGATGGCACTTCCAACACTGAACCTGGCCCATGCTAATTTAGCTTATCGCCCATTTCATAATGAGTTTCTGTGCATAATCCTAATTGATCATACACTTTCTTTACTCCGTTGAGTTGATCCAAATAAAACTCTTGAATCACTTTTGGCTCACCATTGTCGTAATATTTGTTAAACTTACCATGTCTTTTACCATTCTGATACTGCGCTTCAAATGTGAGTTTTCCTTGATCATTTTTGCTATAGCAATAACCATCAAGTTCACCTTGTTTATAGTGATTTTGCCCAATCAACAAGCCGCTTTCAGAATAGGTATTTTCATCACCCTCTTTGAGGTTATGGCTATAAAGAGTCTCTTTATGCAGCGCTCCATTGGGGTAAAATTCTTTAACTGCACCATGAAGCTCCCCTTTAGTATATTCGAGTGTCATTTTAAGGGTTTGATCTGGGTTGAATATTTTGACAACCCCATCTTTTTGACCATTTCTATAAAAGCTTTGAGCGACCAAATTTCCATCCATATTATATTCGGTACACTCACCTTCTAAAATATCATTTTTATAATTAGCTTCTAATGCTTTGACTTTTTGATTAGATTTTTTCTTTGGATAATAAATTTGATAAATACCATCTTTGAGGTTGTCTTTATAGTAACAAACCACCTCTGTCTGATTGGCCTCTTGTGAAAAATAACGACCATCTAATCGCCCTTCTTCATAAAATGCTTCTTGCACAAGGGTATTTTGATTATTCCAACTTGCCTTTCTTCCATGAGGAAGACCGTTTTGATAGCTGATAGAAATTTGAGTTTGTCCATCAGGAAAGTACTGCTCTTGCACCCCATCAAGTTTTCCATCTTTAAAATTGGCCACGACTTTCAACTGTGGACTACTTGCCGAATCTAAGTTTTCATAAAACTCTTGATGCACCCCTACACAGCGATCAGCATCAAACTGACCAATACTATTGATTTGCCCATTCTCATACCAACTAGTGCGCGTTTGATTTAACTTTCCATCTTGGTAAAAGGCTTGTAGTTGCAGCTGTCCATTTTTATAATAGACCTGCTCTTCACCTTCTTTTTTTCCTTGATTGAAAGAGGCTTTATATTGAAGCTGACCATCGTCATACCATTTTTGACACAGTCCATGCTCTATCCCATTTTGATAGTTTTTCTCTAAAATAAGAGTCCCATTTTCATGGTATTCTTTTTGAGATTGATCCAGCTGATCAGCTAAATAGTGAGCTTCAAATGCAGGCTTACCATTAGGATACCAATTGGTGCATAGTCCATCGAGCTTCCCTTCTTTGTACATCGCTTGTGATTTGGCTATTCCATCTATATACCATTCTTGAAATAACCCCTCTCTAAGTCCATCTTTCATCGCAGCTTTTACAGCTAATTTGCCATTTTCATGCCACTGACGATAGATCCCCTCTTGCTTTCCTTTATTAAATTTGATCGCCCATTTCTTCTTGCCAGATTCATAATATTCTTTTTGCTCACCTTGCAGCTGACCATGCTCATAGTGAAGCTCAAATTTAGGTTTTCCATTGTCGTAGTATTCACTGTAGAGTTTATCAAATTTATAATCGGCATCGACAGAGTATCTCAACTTAAGTTGCCCATTAGGGTAGAACTCTTCAATAGGCTTAACTAAAAGTCCTTTATCATCATAACAGGCAATTTTTTGAAATAACCCATCAGCATATTTAACAATGTGTCTTTTAATTGCTTTGCCTTGTCGATACTCACCACCACCGAGTAGTGTTCCTTCTGGAGAGAAAAATTCTTCTTTTCCCTCTTTTATCCCGTTTGTATAAAGAACTTGATAGCTTAAAGCTGAATTGTCATGAAACTTCTGATGTAATCCTTGTGGAACTCCATTTTTAAAATGCTGAGCTTCGATCACTTTTTCTTGATCGTTGTATAAAACAACAGCTGGTGCATTTTGAGCTGCATGTAAAAGTCCTTTTGAAAAAATACGAGTCGCTTTTAAAAGGCCATTTTCATGCCACTCCATTGCAGAACCATTTAAAACCCCATCTTGATAGGATTTCAATGAGGCATGCTTGCCATCTTCATAAAAAGTCGCCACATTGCCATCTAGTTTTCCATCGACATAAAAGGCTTCTGATTTGAGCTTCCCATTGTCATAAAAAGTCTCTGCTTTGCCTTGCAGCACCCCTTCATTAAATATATAGTCTTGCTCTAGCTTTCCATTAGTATAAAAGCTCTTGCATGGTCCATGCAACTGTCCCTCTTTAAAATGAAAAAGCTCTTTAATAGATCCTGTTTGAAAATAGGTGACACTAACTCCGTGAATCTTGCACTCACATTTTAAATCATCTATTTTAACTGAGGTGTCAGCTAAAAGATCTTCCTCTCTAGCTATTTTCCCATCTTCGTAGTAACAAACCCGTTTAACTGCTTTGAGTAAATCTTTAGAGACTGGTTCAAAGAAAATAACTTGTTTAGTCGCTCCTCCTAAGTATTGCTCAGCAATATGGGGACGCCAATTCGGCATTCTCTTTTTGAGTTGGCTAGCGACAACTTGGGGAGAAGAGCTTTCATTTTTATGAGCTTCGGCAAAAGCTAAACTGCCAATGAAACTACTTTCGACGATCAGAGCAACTGCTATAAACTTTTTAAACATAACAACTTGTTTTTATTAATTTCAAATGTGCCTAACATAGCAAAAGCTGACGTTTTGTACAATTAAAGTATTTAATAGTAGGTTCTAAAAAATAGGGTAAAACTCAAAATAGCGATATATCAAGAAATTAATTCGCAAAAAAAGCTTAAAAATAATACATTGACTTTATCCTTAAACGGGTAATATTAAATCAATTTTTGAGATTATTTTCTCACGGAGTCTTTATGAAATTTTTCAATAAAAACATGTTATGGGTTTTTGCAATTGTTGCAGCTACTTTTTTTGTAGGTTGCACTCAAGCCAACACCACAAACTGCGCACAACCAGCTTCATGCACAGCCCCTGCTAAAGCAAAACAAAAAAACAACTCAAATAGTTCTCAGTGCTGCTGCTATCAAAACTATTGTTCTGATAAACAATGCTGCTGCGGCTACACTGAAGATTGCTGCTGCCAACCACCTGCTCCTAAAAAGCCTAAAGCATCTAAATCACAATAATTGTTAAATTTGAGAGCAGTTTTGAACTTCAATTTAAAGCTGCTTGATATTTATGAAAACAATTACGCAATCTGACCTTAAGTGGTATGAGTTCTTCCTTTTTCAAAAATTTCCCTTATTAAAACATGGGATCATGACCCGTCATGGAGGGGTGAGTTCATCTCCTTATTTAAGCCTCAATTTAAATATAGAGCATCAACTGGCTTCAGCTGACATTCAAGCTAATCTGCAAAAAGTGAAGCATGTCTTAAACCTTCCTAAGCTTGTATGGGCTAAACAAGTGCACCAAACACTCATTGAAGAAATCACATCAGATAATCTGGATCAAATCTTTACCTGTGATGCTTTTGTCACATGTCTGCCTAATGTTGCCCTTTCAATTAAGCATGCGGATTGTCAAGCAGCCCTTTTTTACGACCCTAAAAAACAAGTCATTGGCGCTGCTCACTGCGGCTGGAAAGGTAATGTACAAAATATCTACCAAAAGATGGTTGAAAAAATGAAGGCTCTTTATCAAAGCAAGCCTGAAGATATTTTAGTTGGAATTTCACCTAGTTTAGAACCCAAGCATTCTGAATTTATTCATTATCAAAAAGAGTTTCCTAAACAGTTTTGGCCTTTTCAAATTTCTCCAAATTATTTCGATCTTTGGGCGATTAGCCAAATGCAATTAGAAGAATGTGGCATTCAAAAATCAAATATTGAAATTGCCCGCATGGGAACTTATAGCAATCCAGAAGATTTTTTTTCCTATCGTAGAGACAAAGAGACTGGAAGAAATTTGAGCTTTATTTGCTTACAGTCAAGCTAGCACTAAACCCATTTTCCCTCAATTTGCATATTTTTTTGATATCTTGTGAAATTTAAGCTAATTGCGCAAGTTTTGTGTAGTATCGCGCAAGTTTTAAAAAATATTTGCGCGATTAATTGCGCCATAATTTTGACGTAAGCGTGAAAATTGCGCCATATATGTCTTAAAAATCTTATTTTTATATATTTGAAATTTAGACTATTGCGCCATTTTTAGGGCATAAACCAGTGGTAGTCGCCAGTATAGCCCACTTTTTTAAAGAAAGCTTTCCACTCATCAACATGCATAATGGTTTTTGCTGTTAAATTCCAAGCATGCATAAGCTCTTCTTCTTTAGCGTTGCGATAGGCATCCACTGTAATGAAACTATGCCCTTTGGAGACTCTTTGTATTTCTTGCAGAGCGATCGCACACTCTTCTTCTTCAAAATTATGAACTGTATTAATAGAAATGACTAAATCAAAAGATTTATCTGGGAAGTCTAGTTTACGAGCATCGCCTACTTGAACAAATTCTTTAACAGGCTCTATCGCATTTTGAATAGCATATTCTGAAACATCAATACCTTTAACTTTAATTCCAGGAATTAAAGTGATAAAGTCATAAAGCATAAATCCTTTGGCACAGCCAACATCTAAAACTGAATGTTGATCCGTTAAGCCATAAAACTTTTTAAAAGTAGGGACAACTGGTTGCCAAAAACGGGGATGATAGTTAAAACCACCATAGCCAGTTTTACGATCACCATCGAAAAACTCTTTACCAAATAAACGAGCAACAACACGATCTTCTTCTGTTTTAGTGGCCCCTCTCTCTTCAACATTACGTTTAGAGCGAGGATAGTTGATCATTAAATTGACTTCTCGTCCCATTTTAGCCTCTATAGCTTGTGTACATATTCCAATGTTTCATTTCTCATTTCAGAATAATTCTCGAGCACCCAATCAATAACTTCTCCAATCCCTTTTTCTAACGAGATTTTAGGTTTCCAGTTAAATGCTTGTCTAGCTTTTGTTGAATCAATTAAGTACGCTTTGTCTTGCCCAAGTCTTTCGCCAACTACTTCTACAGCATCTTCAAATTTAACATTCATTTTTTTGCAAATCATCTCGATTAAATCGCGAACAGCAATCCCTTCACCATCTGGAGACAGGTGATAGATTTCACCCACTTTTCCATGCAACATAATGGCTAATTCACCTTCTGAAATGTCTCGAATGTTGATATACGATTTGACCGCAGTTCCACCACCATGAAGAGAAATCTTTTTACCCATTTTTATATAAAGAACTACACGCGGTATTATTTTATATAAGGGCTGTCCACGACCATAGACATTCGTAGCGCGAACCATACACATAGGGAAGTTATAATTTTTAACAAATGTAAATAGAGAAAGATCTCCAGCAGCTTTTGAAGCCGCATACGGAGTCGTAGGATTTAAAGGCGCTTTCTCTGTAATTTTTTCTTCACAAGATCCATAAACTTCAGGAGAAGAGATATGGATATATTTTTTTATAAAGGAAAATTGAGTCAACATTTTAGCTAGTTTTGTAACACCTACAGCATTAGTCATAAACCAATCTGACGGATTATCCCAACTTGGGCCCACTTCTGAAAGAGCAGCAAAATTAACTACATATTCGGGTTTCTCAGTTTCTATTAATTTGGCTAGTTCATCAATTTGCTTATTAAAATCGATTTGAAAATAACGGTAATTAGAACTCTGATGACGCTTATATCTTAAATAATAGTCAGCTTTTTCTTGCGATCTACTCACTCCAATGACATCATAATCCTTTTTTTCAAGAAGCAGATCTATAAAATCAATTCCCGAAAATGAATTACTGCCTATAACTAATACTTTTGTTTTATTCATATTAAAATGGACCTGTGAAAGAATTATCTGGAATATCTAAATATTTTTTTTGACGATCTAAAATCATCTGCTTTAAATCAACCGATTTACCTAACATTTTCTTTACCGCATTAATAATGTCATTATGATCAGGGTAGTAATGGTTAGTTAGCGCCCAGCTGGTTGGAGCATAACAATCAGGCAATGTAACTCTAACTGGAGGTTGTTTAAGATCGCCAAATGCATTCTCAACAACCGACGTAATAATTTCTGAAGCAAGCCCTAATGTTTTCCAACTCATGTCGGCAACTATTAATCTTTTTGTTTTTTTCACAGACTTTAAAATAGTGGGTAGATCAAATGGCTTAATTGTTCTTAAATCAATCAGCTCAACAGAAATTCCCTCTTTTTTGAGTTCTTGTACTGCTTTTAAAGACTCTATAGTCATATGAGCAGAACTGACAAGAGTAATATCTGATCCCTCTTGCACTATTTTTGCGACTCCAAATGGGATTTCGTATTCGTCTTCTGGAACATGGTCCACAAGGTTATAGAGCCAGCGATGTTCAATAAAAATCACAGGGTTATTATCTTTAATTGCTGTATTTAAAAGCCCTTTTGCATCAGATGCAAATGTCGGCATCACAACTTTAAGACCTGGAAAATGCGCCAGCATGGCGTGTAAATTTTGAGAGTGTTGTGGACCTTGCCCCCACCCCATTCCAACAAGCAATCGAATAACAATGGGAACTTGCATCATACCATTAAACATATAATGCCATTTAGCAGCATTATTTAGGATTTGATCTAAAGCAAGAATTGCAAAATCGGCTCTTTGATGCGACATAACAGGTCTAAAGCCTTTCAAGGCTGTACCAATAGCCACTCCTGTCATTCCATTCTCAGAAGTAGGCATATCTAATACCCGCGACTCGCCATATTTTTCTTGTAATCCCAATGTTGTGCCAAAGATTCCTTTGGGATCTGGGACACCCAAACCCATGACGTAAACATTGGGGTCGCGCGCTAAATTCTGATCTAACGATTCGCGAATAGCTTGTGCAAAATTTAAAGTTCTAGACATTTTAAGCGTAAATATGGGTTAGTAATTCATCTTGTGCAGGAAAAGGACTCATTTCTGAAAACTCAAAAGCATGATTTATTTCAGCTTCTATTTTTTCTTCAAAAGATTTTAATTCTTTTTCTGTAAGCAACTTGTTTTTCTCTAATATTTTTTTCACGTGCGCTACTGGGCATTTTTGAACCCACTCATCTAGTTCTTGTTGAGTGCGATAACCTAAAGAAATATCATAGTTTGGACCGCAATGTTCTCTCCAACGATATGTCGAAAACTCTAAAAGACGTGGCCCCTTGTTTGCTCTGATAGCTTGAGTTGCTTCTTTCGTTAAACTCATCACTTCGTACAAATCGTTACCATTACCCTGTTTTGCAATCATTCCATGAGCTTCTGCAATTTTAGTAATACTTCGTTCTTTGGGTTGACGCACTTGCATTGGTGAATAAACTGAATAAAGGTTGCTTTCGCACAAAAATAAAACAGGTAAGTTTTTCAAAACAGCAAAATTGAGACTCTCAGTAAAGACCCCCTCTTCAGTCATGGCTTCACCAAAAAAAGTGGTGGTGATGGCATCTTCTTTCTTCATTTGAGATGCATAAGCCACTCCAACCGCAAGAGGTACAGAGCCTCCAATAATTGGAGTAGATCCGATTAAATTTACATCTAAATCCACTAGATGCATGGAGCCACCTTTGCCCCCACAGCACCCGGTTTTTTTGCCATGTAATTCGGCAATCATCCGCTTTAAATCGCCGCCTTTTGCTAAATAATGGGCATGAGCTCTATGCGTGCTCATAATATAGTCTGTTCTTTTTAATTGAGAGCAAACACCAACAGCAATTGCCTCTTGTCCAATACTTAAATGGACAGGACAGCGCATTTGCTGTTTTTGATAATGATGAGCTATCGCTTCTTCAATTCTTCGAATTCGTAAAATTTGAAAAAAAAGATCTTTGGGATCTGGCATAATATTCTTATTTTAAAAGTGTTGTAATGTATTTTAAAAATGAAATTTTTTCAATACATTTTTTGTTTCCAATAATTTGAATATCTAAAGCAGCAGCAACTGATCCTAAAAACCCAGCTACCTCAAAACTAGCTTTAGATGCGAGCGCTAACGCAGAAAGTGCTAAATAACTATCTCCTGCGCCTACTCTATCGACAACATTATTAGTAAATGCTGGCAATTTATTCATACCTTTTTGCTTATCATAGACCACCGCGCCATTTACCCCTCTTGTCACACTGATATTTTTGCAGCGCAATGACTGAGCAACTTTTTCGATTAAATCTTTTAAATCACTATTTTGGTCATGAGTAGTTAACCTTATTTCAGGCTCGTTTAAGGAGATATAATCTGCGCGATTATATTTAGTAACAACATGATAACCTCGATTACCACTATTAATTTGTGTATTAATAGCTAAGAAATTAGGTACTTGTGAAATCACTTGATTTAACACTGGATTTAATAATCCATTTCCAAAATCACAAACTAAAACCAAGTCGTATTTTTTAGCATTCTCTTGAATATAAGTGAATAATTTTTGAGTTTCTAAAGCATTTAACAAATTCTCGTTAGTAGAATAAGTTTCAAAAAACTTAGTTAAATGCTGTCCATCTTTGTGAATATATCTTCTTTTAACTAAAGTATTCATCTCAGACAGAACAAGCAATTCTTTTTTGATATGAGGATTGAGCCTGCCATCATCTGAAATATAATCTTTTCCAACTGCTGTTAAAAGTGTGGTATTTGATGTAAATGAAGCAACGTGATTAGCAACAGCAAATGAACCCCCTAAAAAGGTTTCTTCATTGTTACATTTGGCGACTAAATGAGTTCCCTTTCCAGAAACACCTAATGGTTCTACATAGACATATTGATCTAAAATAGCATCGCCAATGACAAGAACTTTTAGTTTTTGAAATCCTTCAATAATTTCTTGAATTTCTTTTAGTGAATGTTGCTTTTTAAAATTGTGGATATAGGTCTCAAAACCAGGTGAATGTTTGCTGAAATAGGTATTGAGTAACTTTGAAGAACTAAAAACAACATCATCTGTATAAATAATGCTACCGCCGCCTTTTTCAACTGCATTAACTTCAAGTTGAATTTTTCCAGTAACGTCATCTTCTGCTTTTTTATATTCTATGCCCTTAGCATAATAAGTAGGCTTAACGGCTTGAATCATAAAAATACCATCTGGGGTATCATTAAGTACGACATAATCGACACATTCAATAGCAGCGACCGATTCCATTCGAAGTACTTGATCAAAAACAGGTCTATCAGGTCCTTTATTCACATATCGATTAGCAGTGATTGCAACAACTAAAATATCACCTTTAGCCTTGGCTTCTTGAAAATGTTTTATGTGTCCTGGATGAACTAAATCAAAAACTCCTAAACAAAGGACAATTTTTTTATCTTGCCCTCTTTCAACATCTAATTGCAGCTGAAGTTCATCAATTGAGAGTATTTTTTGTATTGTTGTCATACGTTATAAGCTTGCAGCTCCTTGAAGTAAGTTTTGTTTTGATAGTTTATGTGCCCAACTATCTACAATAGAATGAAGAATAAAAAAATGAGCAGTCTCGACTAACCCATAATCTTGTTCATCAGTCCATATATTCAAATTGCCTAATTTTCTCAAAGGATTATTTGCTTTAAATCCACTTAATGTAATGACATGTCCTTTTTTTTCTTTCATGACTTCGCAAGCATCTAAAATGTTTTTGGATTGCCCAGAACTACTAATAGCGATCAGCAAATCATCTTGATTTGCCATACATTTTAAAGGTTTGGAAAATGAAGTGTGATATCCATAATCATTGGCCATGCAAGTGAGTAAATTGTTATCAGCTAGCGTAAATGCTGGAGCTTTGACGACATTGACTAAATCAACCACGTGATGAGAAGCAATTCCACAGCTTCCCCCATTGCCAATAACAAAAACTTTTTTTTGTTCTGCTATCACTTTTTCTAGCAGTTGATGAATTTGCGTAAATGCGAAATCCATGTCTAATTCTTGATCATTTGTTGAAAAAATTGTTTTCTCAATCAAAGATGAAAATCGATTCAATCGATCTAATAAAAAAGCCATATTAATCCTTTAAACATTCAAACCAAGTTTTAGTCGCCGCTTGAATACTTTCTGCTTCCCACAATGGGGCATTTTCCCAATATGAGATATGTTCCAATATTTTTTTTACTCCAGATTCGAAATTCACTTGGGCTTTCCAGCCAAGTTCTTTTTCAATTAATGCAACATCAGCAAATGTGCAATCTGGCTCTCCTGGTCTTTTTGGAATATGAACTTTATCTCCCTTCAGAAGACTCACTAAAGAGTTGACGCTATAATGACCGCCACTTCCTACATTATAAATTTTACCTTGCTTTTCTGACTTCGCTGCACAATAAAATGCCTGCGCTACATCAGCGACATAGGTAAAGTCGCGTGTTTGATTTCCATCGCCAACAACAGTAAATGGTTTGTTTTTAATTTTCTGTGTTAAGAACACTCCAAACACAGCGCCATAAGTACCATTAGTTCTTGAGCGAGGACCAAAAACATTAAATAAACGAAGTGAAATTGTAGGCAATTTATAAACTAAATTCCAATGCATCACAAGTTCTTCGCCTAAATATTTAGTCAATGCATAAGGATATTGCGGAGATATTTTAGCAGATTCTGGTGTTGGAAATTGAGTAGCTAATCCATAACAAGAAGAGGACGCTGCATAAACAAACTTCTTCACCTTTGCATGATGGGCCGCTTGTAAAACATTAAATGTTCCAGTGACATTGGTGTCATAATAATCTTGTGGATTTTCGATAGATGGGACAATGTCAGCAAGCGCCGCTAAATGAAACACCCAATCAACACCTTTTATTAAAGATGAAAGTGCATTTCTATCTCTAATATCTAATTGATGAAAAGTAAATGAGGGATTTTTTTCAAACGGTGCTAAATTTTCTTTTCGACCATTCACTAAATTATCCACAGCCATTACTTGATGTCCTTCTTTCAAAAGAAGCTCAACTAAATGACTACCAATAAAACCTGCACCACCAGTTACTAAACATTTCATTGCAAATCAATCGCCTTCATCGTTTTGATATTTGAATACCTTATATCTTCTAAAGAATTTGGTAGCAATCCCTTTTTAAAAGCATCTACTAAATCTTCAATGGCATTTTCAACAGTAAATTTAGGAGTGAAACCCAGCTCTCTTTTTATCTTTTCAGATGAAACATGATAAGATCGATTATCATTTGTTGGTTCGCGAACAACTTCGATATTGCGCTCTTTACCAACTAACCTTTTAACCATTTCACCTAAAGTATCGACCGAATGATTTTCATATCCAACGTTATAAATTTTACCTTGGATTTTTTCTTCAGGTTGCTTAAGAACATGTATGTATGCGCGCACCATATCTAAAATATGAATGTTTGGACGCAATTGAGAGCCACCTAATACTTTTATTTTACCATGGTGATAAGCTAAATTAGTTAGAATATTGACAACTACATCTAAACGCTGGCGTGGTGAATAACCGCACACAGTTGCCGGCCTTAAAATAGTTCCAATGAAATTCTTATCTATATGCTTGAGTAAAATCACTTCGCAGTCTGCTTTAAATTTAGAGTAATCTGTAAGAGGCTCTAAACTCATCTCTTCAACTACATTGGGCTCTTCTTTTACTCCATATACAGAAGATGATGAGGCATAAATAAAGCGTCTAATTTTAGCTTTTTTAGCTTCTAATACAAATGGCTCAAACGAATCTAAGTTAATAGATTTGCCAAGCTCTGGATTCAATTCAAAGCTCGGATCATTAGAAATACAAGCTAAATGAATCACAGCATCGCAACCCTTTAAAGCTTCTCTAACTAATTTTAAGTCGCGCATATCCCCTTTAATCTCTTTAAGATTAGGATTGCCCTTAACTGATTTTAAAACATCTTCTCCATACATATAGAGATCTAAAACCGTAACTTTATATCCTTCTTTAAGCAAAGCTGGAACAAGCTGCGCTCCGACATAACCTGCTCCTCCAACAACTAAAATATGCATACGTTCTCCTTGAGTGCAAGTATAGGTGATTTATCTTGCAAATCTATATTTAATTCATTTTTTGCTGCCTCTAAAATCTGCATGACTCTTAGCCCTTCATGACCACTAGTCATAGGTTCATTTCTAGTTTGACAACATTCTAAAAAGTGAAGGCACTCTTCTTTAAGAGGCTCCTTTAATTCAAAAGGGATGTGAGTGGTCATATGGGACTCAAACTTTAGTTTTTTATCCGTTAATACCACTTCATTTTTATATAATGTAATTTTTTGACTGTGCTCTTTTAGATCATCAAAAACAAGACTTCCGCTCTGGCCAATAATCACAAATTTTCTTTCTGAGTAAGGGTATACCCAGCTCACTTTGATTTCTGCGCTCATCTGATTATCTAACTGAATTTGTAAAATACTTTGATCGATATATTCTTTCGAGAAAAATTGATGATGCTGTGTATCAATCGACAAAATTTGAGCTTGCTGACTTAAGCCTAATAAAAGTGAAACATCATGAGGAGCAAAAGCCCACAGAGCGCTTTCTTCTTCACCAACCGATCCAAAATTGAGGCGTGTGAATGAAAAATGTAAAATTTTTCCAATTTGTCCACTTGCTAATAACTCTTTAATTTTTGCAATTGCTGGGTGATAATGCAAAAGATGGCCAATCATTAATATTTTGCCATTTGCTTCTGCCAAAGAGACTAACTCTTCTGCCTCACTTAAACAAAGACACATCGCTTTTTCAATAAAAACATCTTTACCAGCAATCAATGCCTCTTTAGCCAATTTAAAATGCGTGCGTGTAGGCGTGGCAATGACCACTTTTTGTATTTCAGGAGATGCCAATATATTGAAATAGTCAGATTCTAAATGCACATGCGGATAAAGCGCTTGGTATTGCGCTCTTCGCTCTGGGTTCATTTCACAGATGGAGTGCAACACTCCAATTTCATTATAGTTTCTTGCTAAATTCTTGCCCCAATAACCAATACCAATGACTGCTAAATCTTTTTTTTTCATGTTTTAGGCTTTTTGAAGAACGGCTTCTTTAAGGACGTTGATGATTAAATCTTGATCTTTTTGGCTTAAAAAGGGATGCATAGGAATACTAAATGCTTGATCCGCCAAGGCCTCTGCACAAGGAAAATCCCCTCTTACATATCCCATATCTTTATAAGCCGGTTGCTCATGAATGCAAATAGGATAGTAAATTGCACTCGGAATTTGTTTTTCTTTTAAATACTTAAGAATTTGTGATCGATCTGGACTTTGAAGAACATATTGAGCAAATACATTTGTATTATAAGGCGCTGTTTTGGGAACAACAAATAAGTCCTTAAGACCATCATTATAATAATGACCGACTTTAATTCTTTTTTTTATTTCGTCTTCGAGATGGGCAAATTTCACATTCAAAATAGCAGCTTGAAGAGTGTCGAGCCGAGCGTTCATCCCTATATATTGGTGGTTGTATCTAACCGGAGCTCCATGAACTCTAAGGGCAAACATCTTTTCATATAGATCTTGTCTATTTGTAAAAATAGCTCCACCATCACCATAGCATCCCAAAGGCTTTGTCGGAAAAAAACTCGTCGCACCAACTGTGGCAACAGAGCCGCTTCTTTTACCTCTTTGCGTGGCACCAAAACTTTGCGCCCCATCTTCAATAATAGCAAAACCATGTTTCTGAGCTAATTTTTCAATGACAGCAAAATCGGGCATTTGACCATAGAGACTAACTGCAATCACAGCTTTTGTTCTAGGAGTAATTGCTTTTTCAAGCTTTGTCACATCCATCACATAAGTTTCTGGATCAATGTCGATTAAAACAGGTTTTGCTCCAACTCGCTTAATCACTTCAACAGGGCTAATCCAGGTCAGTGGAACACAAATGACTTCATCGCCCGGGCCTATCCCTAAAGCTTCAAGTGCTAGTAAAACAGCTTCTGTGCCACTTGAAACGCCTAAGCAATACTTAACTCCTACATAATCAGCTAACGACTTTTCCAACTTAGGAATCTCATCACCCATAATAAAGTGACCGCTCTCCAATACTCTTTTGATCGCTTCGTCTATTTCTTTTTGATAGAGTTTATATTGATATTTGAGATCGGTAAATTCCATATAGTCCTAGGGTTAGCATATCACGACAGTCGCATGCAAAGACCGCTCTTATTTAAGCGAAAAGGCCAAACTTTAAGCAGTATTTGAAAATTAAATCTACAAAAAAATGATCCCTGTTTAAAAAATCACCTAAAGACTTCATAAAAAACAAAAACCAGGGTTATGGTGGGCTATTTTCAGTATCTTCAACATATTTAAGTCTTTTTACTCACAAGGCTTAATTAAAAATCTCTTAAAGACTGAATTATGTTATAAAAGATGATTTAAAGCAAAAATGCAACAATTTTAGCTGTGTTTTTCTTTTTCAATTGCTATGATTTCATCTCACTTAACTATGTATAATACAGTATGGTTTTTCCTGACCCTAAGTTTTTGATCATCGGAGCCAATGGATATTTAGGATCCTATTTATATCAAAATCTCAAAGAAATGTATCCTGACACTTTAGGGACCTCACATCGACAAAGTCACGGTTTAGCCTACTTTGATTTAAATTCTCCGTCTCTCTCTTTTCTTAGCAAAATAGAAGCTTCATACACACACGCCATCATTTGTGCCGCCATCCCCAATATTCTTAAGTGTGAGCAAAACCCTAAAGAGACTTTTCTTCAAAATGTTTTAGGCACTCTTAATTTAATTAGAGAGTTAAATGACAAAAAAATCAAATCTATTGTTTTTTCTTCCGATGTCGTTTTTGATGGAAAAGATGCGATTT
>CAZJSX010000001.1:16628-24555 GCA_964548845.1 uncultured bacterium
TGAAGACTCGCCTCCTAATCCCTTAAATGAATATGGAAGGCAAAAGAAAATATTAGAGGATTTAGCTTTTAAGATTTGCCCAGATTTGCTTCTTATTCGCCTCAGTAAGATTTATAGCATTAGTCATAAAGATAACACCATGCTCTTTGATTTAGGATCTCGCTTGCTTTCAGGGCAGTCTATAAAAGCAGCAAGTGATCTTTTTTTTAATCCAATCTGTATTGATGATGTATACTCTGGCCTTCTCACATTGATAAAAAATAATCGCTCTGGTTTATATCACCTCTCTAGTCCTCAAACAACCAGCTGGTATCAACTAGCCACACAATTGGCTAAGCAACTAAATTGCTCTCCAAATTTAATCGATAAAATTTCTATTGATCAGTTGAGCCCAAATACATTGAGAGCAAAAAAATTGAATATGCAGCCAAAAAAACTGACGCAAGAATTTCCTGACTTTAAATTTACTCTGCAAACAACTAGTATAGCAAAAGTTAAAGAAAACCTATTATTATCAGCAGGATCGTTATGAAAAGCTTAGCAGCCATACTTGAAGAAATAAACAAGCCCCTAAAAATTATAGAAGTCGATATCCCCCCTTTAAAGCCAGGACATGTTTTAGTTAAGATTGCTTATACAGGTTTATGCCACTCTCAGCTCAATGAAATACAAGGGAAAAAGGGTGAGGATAAATTTTTACCTCATACAATGGGACATGAAGCCTCAGGAGTCGTGGTCGCCATTGGAGATAAAGTGACAAAAGTAAAAGCAGGAGACCATGTCGTTGCTTCTTGGATTAAAGGACTAGGATGTAATGAGCCCTCTGTTCAATATTTATATGGAAAACAGGTGATTAATTCTGGCGCCATTAGCACTTTCATGTCTCATGCCATTATTTCAGAAAATAGAGTCGTTCCGATTGCCAAAGATATCCCATTGCGACTCGCTGCTCTTTTAGGATGTGCTTTACCAACAGGAATTGGAATTATTTTAAATACTCTAAAATTTCAACCAGGCTCTTCTATTGCCATTTTCGGTTTAGGGGGGATCGGCATGAGCGCTTTGATTGGTGCAAAATTAATGTATGCCTCGCAAATTATTGCAATAGATGTTGTTGATGAAAAACTCAAGCTTGCTAAAGAATTAGGAGCCACGGATACCATCAATTCAAAACAGACCTCTGTTGTAGAAGGAATTTTAAAGATCACTGATCATAAAGGGGTAGATTATGCTGTTGAAGCAGCAGGCCACAAAACAGCTATGGAATCTGCTTTCAAATCAGTTAAAAATGGTGGTGGCACATGTGTTATAGCCGGAAATTTAAAATTAGATCAAACGATCGAAATAAATCCTTTTGATTTGATTTTAGGGAAAAAAATTATTGGAACATGGGGCGGCGAGAGTCAAATTGATAAAGATATCTCTCTTTATTCTAAGTTCTTGAAAAATTCACAACTTAATCTTGACCCATTAATCAGTCATGAGTTTAATTTATCACAAATCAATGAAGCCGTGGATCTTCTCAAAACTGGTCAATCTATGCGCTGTTTGATAAAATTTGAATAACAAACAAATTCACAAAAATGACAACTAAACCTTATTTAGATTTTTATTCTCAACATAATGTCTCACCTGTTTTAAACAAGGTAGATGAGGGATTCTTACTTAAAAGAGCTGCACTTTATCAGCGACTTGGCGTCGTCCCCGCCTTTTTGGAAGGGAAAAAAGTTTTAGAATTTGGGCCAGGCAACGGAATTAATTCTTTATACACCAATTCACTTAAACCCAAACAATATGTTCTAGTGGATGCTAATGATGTTGGACTGCAGAACTGTAAAAAAAATTTTGAAAAAAGTTTTACAGAAATAAATAATGTTCAGTTTAAGAAATCTCTCATTGAAGAATTTAAATCAGACACCTTATTTGATTTAGTGATTTGTGAGGGCTTAATTCCCCATCAACATCACCCTATAGATTTTGCCCGAAACGTCGCACAGTTTACTACCATGGGCGGGCTATTGATTTTAACTTGCCATGACTTTATTTCAAATTTAAGCGACAATTTAAGATCATTTATCTCTCATTTATCATTAAAAGACGGTATGGAGTTTGAAGGGAAAATAGATTTCTTATCACAATTTCTTCATAGCCATTTTACACAACTTAAATCAATGAATCGATCTCACAGAGATTGGATCATCGATAATGTGCTCTACGTGGATTATTGGAAGTCTAGCCCTTGGTTTTCAATAAGTGATGCTATAGACGCTTGTGGAGATCAATTTGTCATTCATGGCTGCTCCCCTTATTTTTGGAATGACTGGAGATGGTACAAAGATACTGTTGAGAATGGTAAATTGCTATTTAATGAATTTATCAAAGAGAAATATTATAAAAATCTCCATAATTTCTTAGATTATCGATTTGTTACTGCTGAAAGAGATGCTGATAAAAACAAAGCATTATATCAAAAAGCAAAAGAAGTTCGTTTCCATATCTCTCAATATGTAGACCATAAAAACAGTACATCTATTTCAAAGATAATCTCACTATTAGAAGAAATCCAAAAAGAGATCCAGTTATCTTTACCAGAAACAGCCCTTTCCATTCAGTGCTATATAAAAAATCTCGAAAATGTTATAGGTAATCGTCCTGTTAAATTCACCCACTTCAATAAATGGTGGGGAAAAGGGATGCAATTTTTAAGCTTAATAAGGATAAAATAAATGTCACTTACACTAGAAAAACTCAAAGCCTATGAAAAACAGTTTACTGAATTAGGTTATTTTGTTGTCGATCTCTGCAATCCTGAATATGTAAAAGAAGTTGCTGATACTATGGAGCAACATCTAAAAACTATCACTCAAATTTCTGATATTACTTTAGAAAACTACCATACTTTCTTTCAAGAGGACACTCAACATTATCAAACTCAGTATAAAATGCTTGAGTTTTTCAGAAAAAATCAGTTTGCCCAAAAAGTTATTGCAGATAACTTAGAAATCTATCAATTCATCTTAGGACCTGATTTAGAAATTCAAAGAGAACCTTATTTTAGAATCACCCGTCCTTTCAAACCTAAAGACAATATCGGATTTCATAGAGATACCTTTTATGGTACAGGACCAGGAGAAATTTCTACAGTAATCCCTTTTGTAGATTTACAAAGCAATAGCACCCTTTCTGTTTACCCTAAGTCACATATTATTCCAGACTCTCACTTTAAATTAACTCAAGTTGAGAATAAAGATGTTCCAAGACACTCAGAAAGACATCAATTGGGGTTTCTATATGCACCTAAACTACTAGAATCTAGTGTTAGCAAAAATCTTGTTCCTATTCCTATGAAACGGGGACAAGCATTAGTTTTTATGCTTTCTGTGATTCATGGAAGTGAAGAAAATACTTCTCAAAGACCACGCTGGTCTACTGATATTAGAATTAAAAACTCTTTAATTCCTTTGAATCCTGAGTTGAAAGCTCACTATTACATCCCATTTAAAGCATCAGCAACAGCCCAAACCTTTGAAAAATTAATGGCATGAATGTAAACGTTCTACCCTATTCAAAAATTACTATTATAAGATCTTTTTACAAAGATCTCGGCTGTAAGATGTTTAATGGGAATAGAATTTTATTTGATTTCATTCCTCTTTTTGAAAAACATTATCCCCAGATTTTTGAAAAGGCATGGCTAAGGAAAATTATTTTTCATGCCTTACTCGAGTACTTGAAAAATAACAGAGTGAAAGAACTTAAAAAACTTTTCAATCTAAAATTATACCAGTACCTGCCTCATAAATCGCATCCAAAAATACTAAAATATATAGTAAAGTATTTAGAATTCATTAAACCGCTGACTCTTGAAACTTTTCAGAACTTGGCTACCCAATCATTTGATATTGATTTTAATAAAACGCTATATAACTCCATATATAATAAATTTATTAATGAGCCGCATGTTGGCACGCGGGATAGAGCAAAGTATATCAAATTTTTTGAAAATAATGCCTTCAAAGAACTGGTTTCAAATGATTTCTTATTTCAAATAAGAATTCAAGAAATACACACTTTTGTAAAAACTTTGTGAGTAGTTAATTTAAGATTTCTGTATTTTTCTCTAAAAAAATTTTACCCACTCTCGCAGGCACTTTAAAGCAATAACTACTAGGATGTAATCGACTCTTAAAAGATAGCTGCAATTCATTATCTTTTTGAGAATATTTTATATTATTTTTCAACTTATCGAACATCTCAACAACCACATCATGAATATCTTCTGCGCTATTATCAATAAGTTGAATCTGCTCTTTTTCAAATTGATCATCTAAATTCATATGAACTATCGGCTCTTGACACATTTCTTCAATGCTCAGATACCTCTTTTTAGACAAACTCCAGTATTTTTTAAATATAAACAAATCGAAATGATGAATAGGTATTCCATAAAAAGGAGAAGATTGTACTTGAACTGTAGGAACACCAAAAAAACCAGGCAAAATAGAGGGACCGGAATTGCAACCAAGGAAAAATTTACACTGAGAAAGCAAATAAGGGGTTATTCGATCGACGTCAATGTTGCAATGAGGAATATCAATAACCCTTCCTAATGATTTTATTTCATCAGGCAGCGGCATGGATTTAGTTGTACCCATACGTATACACCACCCTCCACGATCAATAATTTCTTTTAGAGCAAGAGCATAACTGTTAACATCGACACATCTATTTTTATAATTACTTTCCCAATAATTTATTTTTTTATAGTACATGTCATCTCTATAGTGAAACGTCACAAACCATGCATTTTTAGGCACGCCAAACTTTCGAAGAACTTTTTCACCATATTTACAATCGAATCTTTTAATCTTAAATATAGGGTCTTGATTTAAAGAATTGGTTTCAAACATCGCAGCACTTTGATGCAGGATCGACATATAATAATTTACATCATGACGCATGTTTATTTTGTAGCTTTTTTTGGGATAAACATTTAATCCATAAAATCCTGGATATAGGAGTGGAGCAAATAGTAAAAACTTCAGTTTTTCCCATTTTGAATCTGAGTACTCAAAAATTAAAGTAACAAAATATTTTTTTAAATATTTTAAAAGATGATAATTGATATGCGGCTTTTCTAGCTTTGTATAGGTTAAGTCTAAAGAAAAGAAAATAAAATATTTATAAGAAGGTATTAGCCCAAGTTTTATTCTTTTTAAAAGACACGCCGGCTCTACAATCTGATGGCCTATTCCCTTTATCATCAAAGGAATATCGATGAAACGGTAGCCGAAATAATATAAAATTTTATAAAGTATTGTGTAAAAAGTTTTTCTAAAAGATCTAAACATTTTTTTTCACAAGCATTGTAAACTCGATACTGACTCGAGAATTAGTTCCGCGGTTGACGCAGCCTCCATGAAGCAGTCTATCATGAAAAATGATGCTTTCACCAGGGTTATTTTGCAAAGCAACAAGATTCAAATTATGCTTCTTCTCATCAAACATCGGCTTGTACATGCCATCTCTAAAAACTTTATCACATTGATAATTATTATGATGAGAATAAGGAACAATTCTTAATCCATTTCCCCCTTTATCACACCAAAT
The DNA here is from genome assembly GCA_964548845.1 of uncultured bacterium. Classification (GTDB taxonomy): domain Bacteria; phylum Chlamydiota; class Chlamydiia; order Chlamydiales; family JAAZZY01; genus CAZJSX01. The sequence goes on from CAZJSX010000001.1 coordinate 22,239, forward strand.
TGGAATCCACATTTTAAGTCGAAAATACCCTTCTGGCATTTTCCCATGGCCTAAATCCCAAAACCATTTATCAGCATGAATAGGACCTACATCATTTTCTTGATTGGGCCTTACAAATCTCCAATATATTTCTTCTGGATAAAGATCTTCTTCATTCGCGATCCCTATAGGGCCGAAGATCTCCTTGACTTTTGCAAAAAATGGAAGTTGTTTAATTTGATTCGTATAGAAAGTTGGAAATACTCGATTTTTTTTAGTCCAAATTAACTTATGATCTATCAATTGGTCATGCTGATGAAACATGTTCATTGGTGTTTTAGAAAATAATGAAAGATGCTCTGGATAATATTTTTCCACAAGAGTTAAAGCGTGCTGATGGATGAGCTTCTGAACCACTTCTATTTCTTTGTCACTTAATTTGATGTCGAGAATATACCCCGCATCGTTGTCAATTCTCGATAAATGATTTTGCTTATCAATTAGCACCATAAATACCTATAAGGATAATCTTTGTTACATTTGTAAAATAACTCTCAATAAAAATCTAGTTTAAGTTCGATGATATTAAAGATTCTCTCTAATTACTATTTTTGCTAACCTAAATCTCTAGTTGTTTAGGTAATAGAAATTATGATCATCACAAAAACACCTGTTCGCATTAGCTTATTTGGCGGAGGAACTGACTATCCTGATTATTTTTTTAAAAAACAAGGTGCAGTTCTAGGCACGACAATCAATAAATATATTTATCTAAGTGTAAATAAATTAAGTGAGTTTTTTGACTATAAGATCAAAATTAGTTATTCAAATCCAGAAAAAGTGCATACCGTTGAAGATATTCAGCATCCGAGTGTAAAAGCGTGTTTAAAACATGCCAATATAGCAGATGGGCTAGATATTCACGTGTTTGCCGATCTACCTGCAAAAACAGGGCTAGGCTCCTCCTCTTCTTTTACTGTTGGACTTTTGAATGCTTTGTACTCATTATCTGCCAAAAAATTTGATAAATCCCTACTGGCCAACGAAGCTCTTTATGTAGAGCAACAACTCATAAAAGAAAAAGTAGGCTCTCAAGATCAAGTTCATGCCGCCTATGGAGGTTTTAATTTGATTGAATTTAACAAACAAGGGCATAATGTTTATCCTTTAAACATAGAGCCATCTAGAATTCTTCTTTTAGAAGAAAGTATGCTCTTATTTTATACGGGAATAAATCGCTTTGCTGAAGATATTTTAGAAGAGCAAATTAAAAACACTCAAACTGGCTCTAAAGATATCTATTTGGAAAAAATGTTGGCTATGGTATATGACGCAAAAAATGTGTTAATCGAATCCCAACAAGCTGATCTCATTCCTACACTCGGACAAATGCTTCATAAAAGTTGGGAGCTTAAAAAACAGCTCTCAAGCAAGATATCTAATGAACGCATTGATAACTTATACGCTAAAGCTTTAAAAGCTGGAGCATTGGGTGGAAAATTATGTGGTGCAGGACACGGAGGCTTTTTGCTATTGATGGCCCCAAAGGAAAAGCATACCTCTATTCGAGAAGCGTTATCAGAATTAATGGAAGTGCGATTTAAATTTGAAAATGAAGGAAGTAAAATAATTTACCAACAATGACACATATGGAAAAAGAAAAAATACTCATTACTGGCGGCGCTGGATATATTGGCTCTGTTCTTACAAACTTGCTTTTGAATGAAGGTTATAAAGTCACTGTCGTCGATAATTTGATGTACGGACAAAATTCTCTTATTCACTGCTTTTGCTACTCTAATTTCAAATTTATTAAAGGAGATGTCTGTAATCATGAGCAGATGCGACCTTTAATACATGATGCTGATATTATTATCCCACTTGCTGCAATTGTTGGAGCTCCAGCATGTGATCGCAATCCTATACTAGTTAAAATGATTAACTACGACGCAATAGAATTTATTTTATCAGAAACAAATGCCTCTCAAAAAATCATTTTCCCAACTACAAATAGCGGATATGGGATTGGTCAAAAAGATAAATTTTGTGATGAAAATACTCCCTTAAATCCTATTTCTTTATATGGAAGACTCAAAGTTCAAATCGAAGAGCAAATATTGAAATCTCAAAGAGCGATCTCTTTAAGGCTCGCCACAGTATTTGGGCCATCTCCCCGTATGAGACTAGATTTACTAGTAAACGATTTTGTTTATAAAGCATCTCACGATCGCTATTTAGTTCTTTTTGAAGAACATTTCAAAAGAAACTACATACACATTCGCGATGTTGCTGAAACTTTTCTATTTGCGATAAAAAACTACGATAAAATGGTGGGACA
>CAZJSX010000002.1:0-21626 GCA_964548845.1 uncultured bacterium
AGGTGTGTCAAGAAATAATTACGTAATAACAATATCATAGCTTACGGTCAGAGTTTATTGCAATCAGCAATAAGTTGTTAAATTTTAATTTTATAAATTACAACTAACTTTATTTAGTTCCTAACCAACTATTTTTTTATAAATAGTTTCGCCTATTGAATAAGCTACATTTCCAATTTTTTGAACTGTTGGAGTGATTACATTTTCAAGTGTCCAGGTGCTCCAGTTAGTTAATAGTGTAATATCTGGAGTTACTTTTTCTTTAAAAGCGGACAACTTTTCAATGACTGGTTGAGATAAATTGGGCATGCTATCGACTGTTGAGGCGATCCTGTTAAGTACTTTTTTGACATGAGGAGCTGCTGTTTGCCCCCAATTGGATGCTTTGTTTAAAATGGGCTCGCCAATCTGCTCGTAAGCGCATGTTGTAGTGTCAATGGCTTGTTGGATATAAGGGGTGATTTTAGGGCTAAGCTCATAAGCACTGTAGGTAGTTCCTATAATTAATGCTGTTTGTAGAAGGCGACGGGCAAAAGTGGTGTAAGCTTGATTTTGACCAGCGGGGCCTTGCCAAATATGAGCTGGGATATTGGTGATTCCTAGGGCTAAAATAGTTGTCAAAAGGGCTGTTTTTGATGTGCTAAGCGCAGGCTCAGCAGTCAAGTCGCTTAATGCCTTTGTTGTAGGATCGGAAAGTGCCATGGCTTGTAGGGTTAGATATGTAGAAACTGAGAGAATTGCTGCATCTCTAACTCGAAAAGCTAAAGAATTATAAGCCGGGCTGCCACAAAATACATGGCGAATGGTGCTAACTGGGGGTAAATGATAAATGGCCTTAGCTGCTAAATAGAAAGGGGTAGTAAGGCAATTAGTGTTTAAAAGAGGCATGTTTGACCTAAGCTTGTTAAATATTCTTCATCCTATTCAAATTATAGGGGTTATTTTGCCAAAAGTCAAGAATTTTATTTATATAAGTAGCTGAATATGAGCTGTAAAGGAAAAATTTTAAATTAGGGGGCCGAGCCTAGAGTCTGGCCAAATTCGCACCTAATTTCCAGGTATTTAGGAGTCTGTAAGAGCTCTTCGTCGAGCTTTAGCCGCCCTTCTTCAAATAAGAGGGCAATTGATGATCCTCCAAATGCAAAATAGCCTTTTTCATCTCCCTTGTGGGATAGATTATCAGGCTCAAAAGTCTGAATGATGCTTCCAACACAAACAGCTCCAATTTCTACCATAGTGACTAAGCCGAACTTCTCCGTATTTAACAGAGTAATCATCCGTTTATTTTCAGTAAAAACATCGATGTTATTTTTTAAAGAGAGGAGATTGACAGCACTTAAATACCCATTGATTAATGTGGGTTTCTGGGCCATTCCAGTGCAGGGAAAATGAAATCGATGGTAGTCGGTTGGGCAAAGCCTTCCTAAAACTAACGTTCCATTATCGTAGCGCTTAGCTAAAGCTTCATCTTGTAAGAAACTAGCTAAAGAAAATTTTTTATTTTTAACGTAAAAACCGTCATGCTGGTTGATGTTGGGGATAAAAATGTATCTTCCATCCGCCGGGATAATGGCCACTTGATTGCTCTTGGGGATCGATCTTGCATGAGTTTTGAGTTTGCGGTAAAAAAAATCGTTAAATGAGGTGAATTGATCGACCCTTTTTTCGTATTCAAGCATGTTGATTTGAAATTTTTTAACAAAAGGTTTTACTTTCTTGCGACTCCAAGAACTGTCTTGCATTTTGCCATAGAGATAAGAGACAAAAGGGAGTCTTGCTAAGAACCGAAAGAGGGTATTGATAGGCTTGCTAAAAGGGAATTTTCCATAAAGGAGATAGACGAACCAAAACCCGTAAATTTTTTCTTGAAGCTTTTGCTTAGTTTGGCGGTCAATGAAGTAGATAGGTTCCATTAATGGGCAGAAGGTGCTAATTTTTTACTGGAAACGATCTGAGAAAAAAAGTGAAGTTCTGTTAAAAACTCTTCTGAAAAGTAGTCTTGAAGGTAGTTGGTTTCGATCTCTTTGAGCAGCTCATTAGCCAGGGTCATCAAGGTGCAAGCCATCTCTTTATTGTCGCTATCGTCAATAAAGGCCTGTCTGTATTTGAGGTAATCTTTGAGCAAAAAGCGCACTTTTTGCTGCTGATCAAAGTTTTTTTGAGTGGCTTCGATTAGCTTATCTAAAGCACAAATTTCATTTTGAATTAAGGATATGGAGAGCTCATTTTGCTCAATTGGGGATGAGTAAAGAGGGCTAAGTAAAAAAGAGCAGCTAAGAGCTAAAAATATAAATAATTTCACTAGAGTTTATTAACTTTTGACACTATTATTTAAGGGACCAGATTATTAATTAATCCTTTTAAAGTCAATCTTTCAGTAATTATGAATCAGATGAAAACCACAATTGCAGCTATTTGTACACCACCTGGAGACGGGGGGGTGGCTATGATCCGTATCTCTGGTCTTAATGCCTTAGAAGTGGCACAAAAAATATTTTCTAAAGATTTATCAACCATTGTTTCTCATCAACTCATCTATGGTAAATTTATAAATGATGAAAAAAAAGAGATCGATCATGGGCTACTCGTCATTATGAAAGCTCCCAATTCCTATACCGGGGAAGATGTGGTAGAGCTTTTTTGTCATGGTGGGCGGCTGATTACTAAAAAAGTGTTGCAGATTGTCATTGATGCAGGAGCCATCATTGCAAATCCTGGAGAGTTTACTCAAAGAGCATATCTTAATCAAAAGATGGATCTTGCCCAAGCTGAAGCTGTGCAATCGCTAATTTCTGCACAAAATGACTATGCTTTAAAAATTGCCAAGCAGCAATTAGAGGGAAAGTTATCCTTAAAAATTAAACAGCTTCAAGCAAACCTCATTGATCAAGCAGCGATACTAGAAGCATGGGTTGATTTTCCAGAAGAAGGGATAGAGTTTTGCTCGCTGGATGAGATTATACATCATTTAGAAAGAATCGAATCTGAATTAAGTCAATTGATTGCTTCATATCATGATGGGCAATCTTTAGTCGAAGGGTTTTCACTTTGTCTTTTAGGATCTCCCAATGTCGGTAAATCATCATTGATGAATGCTCTTTTAAAAAAAGAAAGAGCTATCGTGACTCCTATTGCAGGAACGACTCGAGATTTACTTGAAGAAACACTTTTAATTCAGGGGATGCAATTTCGCCTAGTCGATACAGCAGGGATTAGGCAAGTCGATGAGATCATCGAAAAAGAGGGGATAGAAAGAGCCTTAAAACGGGCTAATGAAGTGGATTTGATATTACTTGTTTTAGATGCCTCACAGCGCTTAAGTGATGCAGATCGAAAATTGATCAATCAAGTTCAAGATAAAAAAGTGCTTGTGATTTGGAATAAATCAGATATTGCTAGTTTACAAAAAGAAGGGATCCCATTTGAAAATCAAATAGAGGTCTCTGCAAAAACAGGTCTTGGAATCGATGTTCTTTGTCAAAAAATGGTCGATTTAACTCTTTGTGTGAACCCTTCTTTAGATCAAATTTATCTCACAGAATTGCGTCACAAAAATGCTCTAGAAGAGGCCAGTGGATACTTAAAAGAGGTGATAGTAGGGCTTAAAGAGCAAAAGTCACCAGAATGGCTCTCTTTTGATCTCAAAAGCTCTTTGAAAAGTCTAAGTTCGGTCATTGGCTTTGATATCACTGAAAACATCTTATCGAGTATTTTTTCTAAATTTTGTATTGGGAAATAGCCTAAAATTATAGAAATCGTCAAAGGTGACGACCATATGCTTTTTAATGGGATTCGGTACCTTTCGACATTAACAGACAAAATCTTCTTTTGGAACTCAAACTACGCTTCTGAAAATGTTTCGGATGATGCGATCAATAAAGTAGTTCAATTTTTAGGTGATAATCAACTAGAAGATGTTGCTGTTCAAGAGAATGATTGTTCTCCAGGTTGGTATGCAAGCCGCGTATTTTCAAATCCGAAAACATCTATTCTCTCTAAATTGGTATTTGGGCCCCCAGCTGTTCTAGCTAATATGTTGGGTTTAGATAAGATATTTGAAGCGGATAACTATGATGTGATGTCTAACTCTGTTTACTTAAGCTCAAATGACGTGGATATCGGTTTGTTATCAGCAGCAAGAGCAAAAGATTATAATCTTAATAGTAATCCTATTTTATATTCTATGACGCCTAGCCTTTGGAATATGGTGCTCCCTTTTGCCGGAGCAGTACAATTTTTTTTATTTAAAGCAATTGTTGGAAGTCATTTTAAAAATGACATATAAAAATTACTTTAAATATTGAAGGAATAACTCTCCCAAAGCTAATATTTACTCCAATTTATTATTTATTAATACTTTATCAGTATAATTTAGGCATATATTAATCAAATCAAAATTAGAGTGGAAAAGTTTTATGAGCGGTATCATTTCAGGATGTAAAAATTATTTTTTTAGTCCACCTGCAGCACTTTCTAAAGAGCAGTCTTTGCAAGAAGCTTTAAGAACTAATAAATGGGATCAAGTCGATCAATTAGTGCAAACAGGGGCAAATCCTGCTGGGAAAGATGCTTATGGTCATTCTGCAATCGATTATGCTATTTGGGATGGACAAACTCAAAAACTACCTCACTTATTAGGTTCTAATCAAAACTTTGCGGCAAGTAAAGTAGATGCTCGCACTTTAAGTTCATTTACAACTTTTATCAACAGTAGTGGAAAGGCGAAAGATTTCATTTCTAAATTACCTACGGATAAAATTTTAGAGAGCAACAATAGTCAAGAATATATTGAATATGAAAAGCTTTTAAATCAATCCGCTGAAGTTAAAATTCAGCCAATGGATCGTCATTTTGTTCACTTACTGGCATTATTTGCATCGCCAAAGCTTCTTCTTGAAGCACTAAAATTACACCCAGAATGGATGACAATAGCAGATGGGCAAGGCAACACTGTATTGCATTATGCCGCTTTTAATCCTGATGAAAATATGTTTGTGGAGTTAGTTAAAAATGGAGCAAATTGCTTTGCTCCTAACAGTAAAAAGGAATTAGCCTTAACGCTCTTGGTAGACCAAATTCAAAAAAGAGATCCATTAAATTGGAATTCAAAAGACGTTTACATATTTTTAGGTAAATGGGTATCAGAAGGTACAGTAGCACTTTTAGCAAGAGGCTTAATTACCAGTGAAATGGCATTGACACTTGCCCTTCCTCTGCAAATATTAGGGATAGCTTCATCGATCTCATACATGTCTATTTTTATGGATTCAAGCAAATCTAAATGGCAAAAAACTTTAATTGGATTAGCCTATTTTGGCACAGCATGGATCCCGGTTGCAAATTTGCCAATTCAAGCTTATATCACTTATTGCTTTGCAAAAAATGCCTATACAGGACTGAAAAATGCGTGGCAACAATTAGGTCATCGACCGATAAAAGCTATTTGCACAGCAGCAGTTAAAGTTTCAAATGCCAAAGACCAAATCGAATGGTTTAGTATGCACTGGAAAATTGCTAGTTTGTTTTATGACTTTAAGCAATCACTTGAAAGTGCCTGTGGTTCTTTCCCAAAAAACGCTATGAACATGCTGCCACACTCGCTTTATGACAAGGAAAGCTATGAAAAAATGGCAAATTATACAATATGTGCTAATGCTCAGTTTGCTAATACACTTGAACAAGAATTAACAAATAATCCATTTGCAAAAGATAATTTCTTCACTCCTTATAAAGATTTTGCAGATGAAGCTCTTAGAGATTGTGCTCCAGCCTTTATAAAAGATGAATATGGATTTGAACGTCTATCTTCAGATCCGGTAGCTTGTATAATGGCCTACGCTAACCATCACTTTGAAAAGTTTTTTGAGTCGGCAACAGCTGACGCAGCTAGTGCTGCAGCTTGTAAAGACTATAGCGCTCCATGGTCTATAGGCAGCCTTAGTTTGAAAGAGCGTCTTGAAAAAATTGATAAACCTGCATGTTTACAAGCAGCTTATGATATTCTTCAGGGGACATCTTGTAGAGAAGCTAAAAAATTAATGCATCCAGATAAACATCCTGGTGAGGCAGAAGAGTATAGTGCTCTTTTCCAAAAATTAGCTCAAGCTTGTGACACTATTGCAGCAAGTAAGAAATAAGCCATTAGCTTATTAAATCATCTTAAATGCAGATTGTGAATTCTTTGTTCCCAATCTGCATTTTTTTTAGTTGTGTTATCTAAAAATTATCTCCCAATCTTAAGAAGATATAATGATTTGCTAAATCTATTTTCTCTTATTTTTTTTTGGTATATGATATCTGGCCATGATTCTTAAGATCATCTTGTAAACTAATAAATAGAAAACACTATGTTATCAAATATTCAAAACTTCTTTTTTCACTTACCACAAACAGCTTTAGAAGCAACTGATATACACCCTACAAAGAAAGATGCTTTTGGATTTTCTGCAATCGAACGGGCTATTTTCGATGAAAGATTGGAAGATGTCTCTTCATTACTTGGGGAGAGTCAGCTGCCACTGGGAGCTAAATTTGCTTCTCAAGAATCTAAAGAACTATCGGGTTTATTAGTATCGGATCAGTTTAACGAGCTAAAGAAAGCTATTTCAGAATTGCCATTAGATCAAATTAAAGAGGGTATTAAAAATCCAAAGTTCTCTCAATTTGTCCAGTTTTTGGATCAATTTTCTGCAAATCTATTTCAACCTTTCGATCAACATTTAATTCATTTAATCGCTTTATTTGCCAATTCACATTTAGTGATTCAAGCTCTAAAACTTCATCCAGAATGGGCAAGGTTATTAGATAATCAAGGTAATAGTTTGGCTCATTATGGGGCATTAAATAGCGATGAACATGTCATGATGACTCTAGTTGAAAAAGGGGTTTCTCTTTTTCAAGAGAATACAAAGAGGCAAACACCACTAGCCCTATTTGTTCATCGCATTCAAAAACAAGACCCTTTAAATTGGGACAAAAGGGATATCTTTTTATTTTTAAATAGCTGGCTGCCAACTACGCTGCAACTAGCTGTTAAAAGTGGTGCACTCCCTGTATATCTAGAGGCTATTGCATCAACTGTAGCAAGCGTTGCAATGCACTCTTCATTAAATTATCTCATTAGTTTTTATCCTTATCTCTCTATTTTATTTTCTAAATGCCAAACGCCATTTCAAAAGTTTTTATTAGCAGCGGCATTAGTTGGAACAAGCTGGATTCCAATAGCCAATTTGCCTATTCAAGCTTATATCACCTATTGCTTTGTTCATCGAGCTTACCAAACTTTAGGACAAACCTGGCAGCATTTGAAATATCGCCCAATAAAAGCTGTCTGTATTTCTATTATTAAAACAGCAAATGCACTCGATCAGGTATCCTCTTTTTATAATCATCTTTCAGCTTTAAAGCCGACTAATAATACTTCTTCGTATTCATCATCTGGGTTTGAAAAAGAATCTTCTGCTGTTCAAGCAAATAAAGAAGATGCAAGTGAGGAGCCCTCATCTTTAAGTGAAGAATTTAGCAAAGAGGCTCCTTCCCCTTCTCCTAGTCATTCTATAAATCCACCAGTCCCATCGCTGAGCTTTTTTATGAGAGTGCGGCAAACAGCTTCTGATGGGATTGATAAAATCTATTTGCAAGCTATAAAAGCAGCTTATGAAGCAGAGTTAGTCAGTTACAAGATGCAACAAGTGATTAAGCCCTATCTGCCACAGTCACATGATCTGGCTCAAATAAAACCACAAGATTGCTCTACTTATTCAGTGCCAGGCTTTGTAAATCTATTTCTTTTAGAAGATCGGATTAAACATATTAATCATCCAGAATGTGAACAAGGGGCTAAAGTTATTCTTCAGGATCAAGATTTAGTTGTTGTTTTAGCTCTGCTTAATCCTACTGAGATAGGCTATCGCGATCGAGTGGAGCGAGTGCAAAAAGCAGCAGAGACTATTTTTAAAGCAAGATTGAAGAAGCTGCAAGCAGACTCAAGTGTTTGTGATACATATCAACTACCAGCACTTTTTGGTTGGTGGAAAAATTGGGTTGATCAACTAGAGCATGCCGATTATCCACAATGTATAAAAGTGGCCAATTATTTTAGAACTTTAGATCGCAAAGATGGTTTAGCTCATTTAAATCCGCAAAATCACCCAGGTCAAGTTACAAAATATACATGGTTGTCTGAGAAATTCATGATAGCCTTAAATACTCTTGAAAATGAGAAGCAATCTTCGATAAATGATTAACTTTTGTGACACTTTGATTTAGGATTAAATTTTTGATCTTCGCTATAATCTTTAAATAGCGACATGCAAACAAAAAATGAATCATGAAAAAAAGTGATCGAGCCAAGAAAGTTCAAAAAATTTTGAATGATCTATTTCCAGATCCTGCAATCCCACTGATCCATGATTCCAACTATACTTTATTAATTGCTGTCCTATTATCAGCGCAATGCACCGATGAAAGGGTCAATAAAATCACTCCAGCTCTTTTTGAAAAAGCCAAGACCCCTTTTGAAATGATCCTTTTAAGTGAGGGGCAAATCGAAGAGATCATACGCCCGTGCGGCCTATCTAAAAGTAAAGCTAAACATATTTGGAAATTGTCTCACATGTTGATAGATCAATATCAAGGTGAAGTTCCAAACTCTTTAGAATTACTAGAAAAACTCCCTGGAGTGGGCCATAAAACAGCATCAGTTGTGATGGTTCAAGCTTTCAATCAGCCGGCTTTTCCAGTAGACACTCATATTCACCGTTTAGCTAAAAGATGGAAGTTCTCGGATGCGAAAAATGTCGTGCAAACTGAAAACGATTTGAAAAAATTATTCCCAAAAAGCTCATGGGGGCAAGTTCATTTGCAGATGATTTATTTTGGAAGAAAATTTTGTCCTGCCAAAAAACACCTGGTTGAGTTATGTCCTATTTGCTCATGGGTTACAAAAGAGGATTTGTTATGATTGCACATCCAACGTGGGTTGAGATTAATCTAGATCAATTCCGAAAAAATATTCGCCTAATTAAAAACTTTATTACCCCAACTAAATATTGCCTGCCCATTAAAAGTAATGCTTATGGTCATGGTATTTGTGAAATAGCCAAGGCAGCTCAAGATGAAGGGGTAGACTATTTAGCTGTTGCTAGTTTGTCTGAAGGGATTAAATTAAGAGAAAATCAAATTCATCTTCCCATTTTAGTCTTAGGAAGTTTTCACCAGGAGCAGATTTTAGATTTAGTTCGCTATAATCTAGAGTTCTCCATTAGCTCTGCTTTTAAAGTTAATCTTGTTGAAGAGAAATTAAAAAACCAGCCGTATAAAGCTTTTGTCCATCTTAAAGTAGACACAGGTTTAAGAAGAGTTGGAGCGCGTCCAGAGACTGCAGAAAGTATTTATGAAAAACTTATATCTTCACCATTAATTGAACTTAAAGGGATTTATTCTCATTTAGCTCATGCTGACAATCCCAACCATTCTTATTCGGAATATCAGTTTTATTTATTCAAATCGTTTTTAGAAAAAATAAAAGCAAAAAATATCCTTTTTCATATCTCTAATTCAGCAGGGATGGTTCACCTGCCACTTGATTTTCAACAAATGGTAAGGCCCGGGCTTTTGAGTTTTGGATTGAGTTCATACAAGTTGCCTGTATCTCTAAGAGAGATTGGGAGCTGCTTTTCATTAAAAAGTAAGGTTTCATATTTTAAAGTGGTTGAAGAAGGGCAAGGGATTGGCTATGGACACACTTATTATACATCCAAACAAACTCGCATTGTGACCATTCCCATTGGCTATGGCGATGGCTATCGCAGAGCTTTATCTAATAAAGGGTCGGTATTGATTCGAGGTAAAAAATATCCGATTGTTGGTACCATTAGCATGGATCAGTTAACAGTTGATATTGGAAATGGAGAAGCTTATGTCGATGATGAAGTGGTGCTCATTGGCAAGCAAGGGGATCAAGAAATTACCCTTTTTGAGATTGCGCAGCTTTGCGATACCATTCCTTATGAAATATTATGTGGTTTTAATGAAAGAGTGCCTAGACTTTATAAGTCAAATTTATCAAATACCAATTATAACATAACGGAGTTAAAGCATGTCAGCAGTCACAACATCTAGATCTACAGCTGTGTTAAATGTTTATCTCATCTTAGAACATGATGGGAAAATTTTACTTTCTAAGCGTAAAAATACCGGATATTTTGACGGACATTTTAGTCTAGTTGCAGGTCATGTTGAAGAGAATGAATCTGCAAGTTGTGCATTAATTCGCGAGGCTTATGAAGAAATAGGGATTCGCATTGATCTTAAAGATATTCAACTTGTTCATACCATGCATAGAAAAACCAATCGCAATAACTTTGATTTGTTTTTTAAGTGCTACGCTTGGCAAGGTAATATTGAAAATAAAGAAGAGAATAAATGTGAAGCTCTGCAATTTTATAACTGGGATAATCTTCCTGAAAATACTATCCCCTATATTCAACAAGCTTTAGAGCATATTTCTAAACAACTTTTTTACTCAGAAATGGGATGGAATGATTAAGCTAAAATAGCCTTTGTCTTTTTTTCTCTACTCATCTCTAGTGCATACATGGCAATCATTGCAAAAAAAGCTGCAGCCATAATGCATAAAGCAGGGGATGCTTTCCATGCTGTTTTTTGATACATCCATAGCGATAATGAAAGTGTTGGTCCACCGATTACTTGAGCACCAATCGCTTTTGCAGAAGCAATCAATTTAAAGCGATTAGCATCATTTGCAGTTTGTATCGTCCAGAGTTGGTAAGTGGAGGCTAATGCAAGTCCTAAGAATACAAATAAAGTGCGTACAGTAAAAATGGCAATTAAGCTCGAAGAACCCATCCAGATAAAAGCGGGGAGTGCTAAAACAAAAGAGAGAATGAGAGCTGTGTAAATTAACTTTGTCATCCCCCATCTTTTAGCAATGAGAGCAAAGAGAGGTAAAAAAGCTAAATCAAGTAATACTAAAAATGAATGCAGCATAAACATTTCAGTGTGACTGTGAGAGCTAATTAGAGGGATATAACCATTTAACAGAGTTAAAGTGATGTTGTAATTAGCGCAAGAAAATCCAGTGACAAAGACAATGGCTAAAAACGGCAAGAGATTTTTTTTAGAAAAAAGAGAGCTCTCTTTAAGATGTTTTTCCTTTTTTTCAATATAAGGAAAAGTGTTTCTCCAGATAAAAATGGTAAAACTTAAAGCTCCACTAATTAAAAACAAAACTCTCCAGCAAGATTGAATATGAAAAGAAAGAGTCAATAAAGTCACAGCAATTGAGGCTAAAAAAGTTCCTAAAATAGAACTCATTTCATAATAAGAGCTCATCATTTCTTTGTTTTTTTCTGGCGCATTTTCAATCAACAGTAAGGGTGCTGCTGTAGTTTCTCCTGCAGCAAAAAAACAAGACAGAGCTCGCAGAGTATAGAGCCCAATAGGTGCTAATATCCCTATCTGCCCATAAGTTGGCAAACAACCAATACAAAAAGTGGCAAGAGAGGTCCCTAAAATAGAAATCAAAAGAGATTTTTTATAACCTAGCCGATCACCAATGGATCCCATGACAATAGCTCCAATAGGTCTAGAAATGAATCCGACCGGCATGTAAGCGAGCATTAGCGCTACAATGGGATGAAATGAGGGAAAAAATAAATGAGAGACAAAAGGGGCTACTAAGCTGTAGAGCACTTTATCGTAATGCTCAATCAAGTTCCCCATCAACAGGGCAATAGTTTGCTTTTTAGTGAGAGAATTTGCCATGGCACGTCCCAAAGTTAAAAATATTTGGAAAGTGCCAACCCATATATATAAAATATATTTGGAATGATGACACTCTCCCTCCGCTAGTATGACCTAGATCAGGTATTAAGGGTTGAGCAAAAAGCTCTTTCAGCCGGCTAAGGCACCCCTGGTATGGGCATTATTTATAAGTGAAGAGGATAATTTAATCAAGAGTCAACAATTTCACTATCAAGTTTGTATTTGAATGCGAAGTTATTTATATAATCTTATTGATGCACAGTTAAAATAATGCTCATGAGCATACAAACTTTTAACATCCATCCCTCTGCAGTTTATGGCGATTGGTCGGACTTACCTGATCGTGAAGTGAATCATTTTTTCCAAAAGATTCAGAAGGTCTATGACGACTCATTAGCAGCGGGGTATACAATTTCTTTTGCTTCAAAGCCAAGAGATGGTGTGGTTATTAAAGCTATCGGGAAGCGATCGAAGAGTGAAAAACTTATTCAAAAAGTTCAGCAAAACTGTTCATTTTGTCTCATCGATTGTGAAAAGAAGCTCAAAGAAAATTCCAATTTTTTTGCTTTAAGATCATTAAATCATCAGGTCTTGCTTATTCCGAATGGCCATTATGATCATTGGTTTGAAACACCATTAGAAATACAAAAAGTTTTATTTCGAGAGGCTCTTGAGATGAGAAAAAACTCTTCGAGTTGCATTAAAGCAGATATGGAATTGCATTGCGGCTCAATAGGTGGGCAATCTGTTCCACATCTTCATTTTAGATCAGGAATTTATTTAGCATAGATTGAAAGCTTACCATCTTTATTTCAGATTTATCCATTTCGGTAACTTCTGACAAATCCGCAGTTGAACTGCAGATTTGTCAAGAAACTGTCTATAAAATACTTATGAATATTTTTTTCTTAAGTTTTGTCGTGTTATTGACTCTTAAACTGCAAGCCCGACACTTTTTCTACGGTTTCAAGTGTCACTTCGTAATTCTCTAATGAGTTAGTTTTAGGGATATCTTGATTGGGAACAATGTAGGCTTTGATTTTTTCTTTTGTTTTAATCACTTTAAAAAAGTGTGTAGGAACTGCGACTTGATTGTCTCCAATCACTTCAAAAACAACATAGTTTTTCCCTTGAACTTCTTGAGCTAAAAATAAAGGACCTGTAACAACATCGACCTCAGTTGATGTTTTTAACTCGTTTCTGACTTGATGCTCTAAATGATTCCAAAGACCCCGATTGAGATTGGGATTTTCAGGACAAGCATTGGATAAAAGAAAAGTTTCCTGCAGCTCTAATTGTCCATTTTGATGTTGAGCTGCTGCTGCCATATGCCCTCTGTCATAACCAGAATGAGCATAGTCTTGCAATTGACTGCGATGAAGGTGATATATAGAGCTATTTTCTTTAAACGAATATCCCTTGCGATCGACATTTTTTTTAAGATTTTTAGCTGTTAAATGTTCATAAGTATAAAAGGGGATTTTGAAGCGAGAATCATAAAATAAAGAGTACCCTTTGTATTGATAGCCCGGATAGTTGACAATGTGCAGTGAGGAGTGGTGTAAATAGAAACTTGCACAAGTTGCGCCACATCCAAAAACACCAAGGCAGATGAAAATCTGCAAAAGAGCTCGTTTTTTTTGAAATTTAAACTTAAAGTTCATGGCAATAGCTTTGCAAATTAAAATTTTAATAATGAATATACCTTTTCTGGACAATCAAAAAAACAGTTAAAACAAGGTGAGTCAAAAGTAAGAATCCATTAAAATAGGGAGCTAAAAATAAGAGTTGCAATGTCTAATAGATTAGCATTAGTTCAAGATGAAAAACCGTGGTATCAAAAGGGTCTCCCTTTTAAATGCACAGGATGTGGAAAATGTTGCAGCGGCGCGCCTGGTTATATTTGGGTTAGCGAAGAAGAAATGGAAAAAATGGCAAAATTTTTAAACATCAAACTCAAAGAATTTAAGCTCAAATTTACACTGCAAGTTGGAGATAGATACTCATTGCGCGATCTCAAGCATCAAGACTATGGCTGCATTTTTTTAAAAGATAAGATGTGCTCTATTTATCCAGTAAGACCTCGGCAATGTCAAACGTATCCTTTTTGGCCCACTATTTTACAAAGTGAAAAAAATTGGGAAGATGAAGCGCTTGCTTGTGAGGGAATACGGGATAAAGAAGCAATCGTTACACTTGCTGAAATCGAAAAAAAGTTAACCCTGCCTTAGCGCTAAAGTAATGATTTCAGAAAGATCATTGGCTTTAGGGTGATTTTGCATCACTTTTTCAATGGCTTTGGCTGCATTTTTATCTGAAAATCCTAAATTGATCAAAGCTTGAATTGCATCATCACTTTGACTATTAGCTTTAGTGATTGATCCTGCTGCGAAATGAGTTTTTATCAACTTGTCTTTAAGCTCTAATACTATTTTTTCTGCTGTCTTTTTTCCAAGTCCAGGAACTGAAGATAAACGGACAATATTTTCTTGCACCACTGCATCTTTAAAGGCTTGTGGGGTAAACTGACTGACAATACAAAGGGCAATTTTAGGACCTATTCCAGAGACATTCAGTAAAACTTCAAAGAGATCGCGAGATGATTTTTCAACAAATCCATAAAGAGCCTGAAAGTTCTCTCGAACAATTAAAGAGGTATAAAGAGTGCAGGCTTGATTGACAGGAGTTGAAATAGAACTTGGCGTTGTGATGACTTTATAGCCAACTCCATGAACTAAAATCACAGCGTATGAAAGGGTTTTTTCAATGAGCTGTCCTTGAAGAAAATCAAACATATTTTATCCTAAATCTGAAGGGTTAAACTAGCTTTAAATTTGAGCGCATGGTGATGGCAAATGGCAATGGCCAAAGCATCTGCAGTATCTTCACAAACCTCTTTTTCCATTCCTAAAAGCAACTGAATCATCTTTTGAACCTGCCTTTTACTGGCATGCCCTTTTCCCACGACAGCTTTTTTAGTTGTTGTTGGGGTGTATTCATGAACATCAATTTGCTCTTGGGCGGCAGCTAGTATGCAGACCCCTCTTGCCATGCCAAGCTTGATAGCGCTTTGGACATTTTTGTCGACAAATTGAGTTTCAATGGCCAAATGCTGAGGTTTAAAAGTTTGTAAAAGGTGGCGAAGAGCTGTGTGGATGGCTAAATATCTTTTTTCTAAAGGGGCTTTTACCGGCGGGCAGATCACCCCATAGTCGAGCACTTGGTATTGGTTGTTTAATACCTCAACGATGCCAAATCCTGTGATTCTAGTGCCTGGGTCTATGCCGATAACTATCATAATAAAAAATATAAATTCTTAATTTATCGTTTCTTTTTCGTGAAAATTTCAATTTAGCGTAAACTGTATCCTTAAATCAAGTTAAGTTGAAAGGTCTTAGTTTGCAAACACCTAAAAAAATTTTAATACGTCTGCCCAATTGGATTGGCGATGCTGTTATGGCCTCTCCAATCATAGAACTGATCCATCGAAAATGGCCAGAGGCACATATTACAATCATCGGATTAAAATCAGTGATTGCCCTTTTTGAGCAAGATCCTTATGTCGATTCCGCGATTGCTTTGCAAAAAAATGAACCAGGGAAGATTGTTGCCCAAAAGATTAAAGAACATAAGTTTGATTTAGGTCTTCTTTTAACCAACTCCTTTTCATCAGCCTGGCTCTTTTTTAGAGCTAGAATTAAATGTAGAGTTGGCTTTTCTAAAGATATGCGTGGGATTTTGCTATCCAAAAGTCTTCCCTATCCTAAAGATAAAACTTCTGAGCATATGATTTTAACTTATCAAAGGCTTTTGAAAAAAATAGGGATTTTTGAAAAAGCAGAGCCCAGACTCTATTTGCAAGAGCAAGAAATTGAAAAAGCAAAAACTTTTTTAAAAGAAAAAGGTATCGATGCAAAGCAAATTGTCATAGGAATTAATCCAACTGCTGCATTTGGTCCAGCTAAATGTTGGCTAGAAGATCGCTATCAAGAACTGGCACAAAAGCTACTAGAATATCCCAATGTACATCTTCTTTTTTTTGGAGATACCCAAAGCCGTGACAAGCTAGAGCGCATTTGTAACTCTTTAAGTTCTAGAGTTCATAACTTGGCAGGTCAAACAACAATTCGAGAGCTGATGGCTCTAACAAAAACTTGTGATCTATTTTTAACTAATGATAGTGGCCCTATGCACATTGCCTGTGCCTTGAATGTCCCTGTTGTGGCCATCTTTGGCTCAACTAGTTTAGAAGCTACAGGTCCTTATCACAAATCAGCACCCCTTTATAAAAAAGTATCTTGCTCTCCCTGTTTTAAAAAAGAGTGCCCGATTGATTTTAGATGTATGAAAGCAATTAGCGTTGAAGAAGTTTATACAACAATACTCCAAGAGCTTAAAAAATATTCGGATAAAGAATGTCAGCAAATCCAAGCCGCAAAAAATTAGTTTTTATTGGAAGGGTTTATCATCTCAAAACAAAAAGTGATGAGCTGATTTTGAACATCTTGAAAAAACACTTTGATGTACTGATGCTTCGAAGAGAAGAATATAGCGATGAAGAGTTAGTTAAAAAAATCAAAGAATATGATCCACAAGTTGCCCTTTTTTTGGTGTTTACCACCTTCGATTTCCAATCATTTAAAAAAGTTAAAGGGAATCAACATCATTTGGGCTCCGATGTGGGATGGTTTTAAAGAACTATCGTGGCGCCGCAGGTTTTTATTTGCTTGGTATCAAGTTAAAATCATCTGCTTTAGTCAAGCGGTTGCCAGTTACTTTAAAAAAACTAAACTTCAATGTGGGTATTGGCAGTGTTTTTTAGAGCCGAAAACTCATTTAAGTTTAAAAAAATCGCCCCCATACACTTTCTTTTTTTGGCAGCGAGAAGCTTCGATTAATTTAAAGCAGATTGTTTCAATGGTTGGAGAAAAAAATATTGGAAAGGTGATTTATAAATCTGAATTAGAAAAAATCAACCCTTCAGATTATCCATTTGAAATCGAAGAGCTTCCTAATTGGATGGATAAAGAAGAGTATTTAGAAAAAATTAAAAGCGCTGATTTCTATATTGCTCCAAGAACAGCTGAAGGAATCGGCTTTAGCTTTTTAGAGCCCATGAGTCTAGGTAAAATCATTATCGGATATGACAACTCGACGATGAATGAATATATTCAAGATGGGGAGAATGGTTATTTGTTCGATATGAGTTTTAAACTAAGATCCCCTTTAAAATCTCCTTATGAAATGAGGGGGCTTGTGCAGCAGAAAATAGATTTGCTTCACGATAGATGGGAAAAAGAGAAAGAAAATATTTGCGATTTTATTTTAAAGGAGCGTTCATGAAAGCATTGATTTTAGCAGGAGGACTTGGAACTCGTTTAAGTGCTGTTGTCCCACATCTTCCCAAGCCTATGGCAATTGTTAATAAACGCCCTTTTTTAGAATATCTCTTAGACTATTGGATCAATCAAGGGGTCGATGAGTTTTATTTATCGGTGCATCATCTTGCTAACAAAATTAAAGATCATTTTGGATCTTCATATAAAAATAGACCAATTACTTATTTACAAGAGCCAAAGCTACTTGGAACAGGTGGAGCTATTTTATTTAGTCTCAGTCAATTTTTGGCAAAAGATGAAGATATTTTGATTTTAAATGGGGATACTTTTGTCGAGGTGGATTTAAAAGAGATGCTTGATTTTCATCAAAGGTGCCCTTCATCAATGACTATTGCACTAAGATCTATTGAGCAAAATGATCGCTACAGCGGTGTTGAAATAGACTCTAATAATCAACTGATTCAATTTGCCGAGAGGAAAAAAGATTCTTCTTATCTTCTAATTAACGCAGGAGTTTATCTTGTAAAACCTGAGTTTTTTTGTTGTCAAAAGTGGCAAGTAGGGGAAGTTTTTTCATTAGAAGATCATTTTTTCCCAGAGGTGATTAAAGAGAAAAATAGACTTTTTGGTTTTGTAATCAATGGTCGTTTTATTGATATTGGAATTCCTACAGACTATCAAAGAGCGGAGAGCTTTTTTAATTATGTTTAATCCAATGATATCCTCTTTTCAAAGAGTGATGGTTACATCCCCTCATCATTTAGGTGATTTGATTGCTAAAGTGGCTTTGATTCGTCTTTTAAAAACAAATTTCCCGGGTTGCCAAATTGTATTATGCGCCAGAAGCTATGTATTTGATCTAGCAAGATGCATTAAAGAAATTGATGAAATTGTCGATTTTGAAGCTCTTTTTAATCAAAATGATGATCAAATCATCTCGGATCTAAAAAAATTGAAGATAGATGTGCTGATCCATCTTTTATCTGTAGAAAGGCCCATTGGACCCAAAGTTTTTGAGTATGCCAAAAAAGCAGGTATTCGTTATCGAATTGGCAATCTTTATCGCTCTAGATTTAGTCTTTGGTTTAAAAAAATAGAAAGCTTTATTACTCACAATCTAAGGCAGAAAAGAATTTTAGATCAGATGCACGAGTTTCAATGGAATTTAACACCATTAAAATTCTTTAAGAAAAGAGCGACCTATTCCCTTGATGAAATAGCTCAGCTGCTTTGCTCACAGCCAAGAACTGAAAGATTCAAGCATCGTTTAATCTTACCGAATCGCTTCAATCTCATTTTACATCCCGGCTCACACGGCAATGCTAAAGAGTGGCCTACTTCTAAATTTTTAAAATTAGTCCAAGTGCTTAAAGATCCACAAATTCATCTTATTATTACTGGTAGTGCTGAGGAAGCTTTGCGTTATAACCAGTTGAATGTAAATTTAAGTCATGTCACTTTTGCGATGGGGCAATTAAATTTAAAAGAATTTATCCAGCTTATTGAAGATGCCAGTGGTGTTGTTGCTGCAAGTACGGGACCTATTCACATTGCTTCGCTTTTTAACACCCCCACTTTAGGATTATTTCCAAAGCAAAAAGAAATTGGGGCAGGGGTTTGGAAGCCGATAGGTGAAAAGGCAACTTATATAGAAAGCTCAAACATTTGTATTGCTTGTCAAAAAAGACTCACTGAGATAAACCCTAAAGCATGCCGTTGTATGGAAGGGATTGAAGTTGACCAAGTCTTAAATGTGATAGAAGGGTGGAGGATACATGAAAGTGTTATTTGATAGCTCAGTATTAATTGGGGCCCATTTAGAAAATATTGTCATGCATAAAACAGGGGTTTTTCGGTATAGCGAATACTTAGCATCCCACTTAAGACAACTACAAGATTTCAAGTTGACTTTTTACTCTGCCTTAGAATCTAAAGAGATGAAGGCTTGGGAAAGCATTTTACATAAAGATCATAAATTCAAAAACATTCCAACACTCAATTATCTACACCCTTTAAAAAGTAGAGTCGATTTAATCTCTAAAAAAATGGGTAAGGCCAATCCCATTCACAAGCTATGGCTCAAAGGGATTAAGGGAAGCTTGAAAGTGATGATGCGGCCAAATGTAAAGTATTTAAAAGAGCTGCAAAACTTTGATCTTTTTTACTCTCCTTACTATCCTATTCCTAAAGAAATTGGGAATAAGAAAAATTTAGTTTGTTTTACAACGATTCACGATTTAATCCCTCTAAAATACCCTCAGTTTTTCAATATTAATAAGAGGGGTTTTTTTGATAAAATTTTAAAAAATCCACCAGAAAATCATTATTTTTTAACTCTTTCAGAATCGACCAAAGCAGATATTTGTCATTACTACTCCATAGACCCTAGCCGTATTTTCTGTATTCATGGTGCTGCCTCTAAAGAGCTATTTTATCCGATCGATGATGCAAAGAAAATACAATCTACTTTGAGAAAGTATCGGATCCAAGATCCTTATATTTTAAGTTTAGCAACCATTGAGCCGCGCAAAAATATCCCTTTTCTAGTCGACACTTACATTAAAATGATCAAAGAAAATCCTGCATTTCCTTATGTCTTAGTTTTAGCTGGAGCTAAAGGTTGGGAATATAAAGAGCTACTTGAAAAAGTGAAACAATACCCAGGTAAAATCATCACTACAGGTTATGTCCAAGATAGTGATTTAGCAGCTCTTTATAGTGGAGCGACTGTGTTTGTTTACCCCTCTCTTTACGAAGGTTTTGGGCTACCAGTTTTAGAGGCCATGCAATGCAAAGTTCCAGTAATAGTTTCTAAAAGCTCATCACTACCAGAAATTGTTGCTGATGCTGGGCTTTATATTGATCCTACAAATAGCAATGAACTAAAAAATCAATTGTTAAAAGTATGTCAAAATCCAGAGCTAAGAAAGGAACTCGCTGAAAAAGCATTTCAGCAAGCTCAAAAATTTAGCTGGCAAATGTGTGCTGATAAAGTTTTAGAAGCTTTTGAGCATGGCTTAAAACAAGTAAAGTGAATCCTAAAAATAAGCTGCCTTTTGCTGAATTTTGTCACAAAGTACAGTTTACTCTGTCTTTACAATATTTCTATTTAAAATGCTAAAAATTAAATACTTATATTAAAAACACAGCCTTATTATATATTCTGGGTAAATCCACATTTGAACATTTAAACGAGAATTGGTATAATGAGGGATATAACCAAGGTGAGGCTATGGCTACAGAAACAACAAGATTATCTATAGATATGGATCCAAAAGATCATCGTAAGCTTAAGATTTTGGCTGAAGCAAATGGAATAAGTCTTAAAGACTTTATTTTAACAGCACTTGACCCATATCTACACCCAAAAAAGACTCCAAATGCGAAGACTCAAAAAGCTATTGAGAATGCGGAAAAAGGTGTTGGATTAAAAACCTACAAAAGCGTCGAGCATATGTGGAAAGAACTAGGCTTGGATGATTAAATTTAAAATCCAAACAGAGAATTCGTTTGATGACGATTTAAAAAAGCTTAAGAAGCGAAACAAAGATCTTTCGAAGCTCAAAACAGTTCTCGAGCTTTTAGAAACAGACACTCCTCTTCCTAGAAAATATAAAAATCATAAATTGGTTGGTGATTACAAAGGTTTCTGGGATTGTCATATCGAGCCTGATTGGCTCTTAATTTATAAAAAAACTGAGACGACAATTGTTCTTGTACGTTCAGGAACTCATTCAGATCTTTTTTAAATATTAGAGGAGAAATAATATGCGTGCTAAAGACGCTCTAAATTCATCATTGGCAACACTATTTTTTGCATATAATATTCGATATGGGTTACTTCAAGATGCAGTATTCTTAGAAAAGTATATCCAAAGTGACATTATGCCAACGAATCCTAAAAATTTTGAAGACTTTGATATTTTAGCTGGGAATAATTTGATGGCAGTATTTCAATCACATTGCATAACTCTTATTGAGTCATTATTTGATTCCTTTAGATAAATCTTTGAATCTTTTAATTAGCTTAAGAAATTTTTTATTGGAGTTAAGAAATGCGCATGCACATTTTAGTAAAAAGTTATTTGTGCTTTATTGGGGAGAGACGACGGTTAATCCAAAAAAACCTAAAATTAAATTTAAATTTAAATTTGAGCTGTCAATTCCTGTTTCTAAAAAGAAGGGTGGCATAGAGTATAATTTCAAGTCACATGATAGTTATAAATTAACTTTCATAGTTAATCCTGGTAAAGCATTAAGGGTGGATAAAAAATTTATTTATAAAATAATTTTGCTTTCATACCATCTAATAAAATTGTTCTCTTACAGAAAAACAAAGACATATCAGGTATTTTTAAATAAATATAAACCTTGTTTGAAAAAGCTTGAAACAAAGCTTTGAGTGCGATGTGTATTATGCATAATGATTTATTACCATTTGAGCATGCCTTAAGACAAGTAAGGTGAACTTGGTTTTTGCTCTTGCCAACGCTGTGTTAG
>CAZJSX010000003.1:0-19673 GCA_964548845.1 uncultured bacterium
AGGCGTAAGCGACAAAACCCAAGCTGCTTTTAATAAGCATGTTATAAACATTATGGTTTTAAATCGCATGAGATACCAAATCAACAGTCTTTATTTTTTCTACATAGACCAAACCGATACCTGTTTTCAACAAAAAAACTTTACCTGAGCAGTATTTGGTCACATGACTTGCCAAAATAATAATATATTATTTTAAGCCATTAGTAGAAAATTAGACAGAGAAGTCAATTAAAATTTTGATGCGTCAGCGCCGAAAACACTAGCAAAAAATATTGATGTTTTTAATTGAGCTCTTTAAAATTCTTAGTTTTAAAATATCAAAGTTGTCGAAATCTTAAAGTAGCAATTAAAACAAGTTTCTATTTTTAGAATACTTCACTTAACTTACTCTAAGTTAACCTTTAACAAAAAATAAGTAATTTAAAAGAAGGAGTCTTTCATGACTATAGCTAATAGTACTGTTCACTTAAATCTAATAGATCGCTTCTTTGATTGCTCTTCATTTTATAATCATCCGTTTTTAGCACCAGCAGGATTTGGAGAAACTTGTAAAGAGTTAGTTGGAAAAGTAGATCATGTATCTAGATATTTCATTTCATTGATTTCGTGCGGCTCATTATCTTTAATAAGTCAAAAAACTGAAAATTACAAATTTTGTGATAGTAATGTTTATGGAACCAATCAGCCTTCGTCTTTTCCAAACGCAACTGTATTTAAAAATGCGCTGTTCCAACTTTGCTTTGACTTTGTAATGGAGAGTAAAACAAAAAATGCAAGTTTGTGTAACCGAAATTTTTTTTCAATGACCCAACCATCTTTAAGGGATATCTCAAAGCTTGCGAAAAGTTCATTGTTTGATAAACGTGCAGATATCTTGAAGTCAATTACTTTAATGCTAAAAAATCGTTTAAATGATGCAGATAATGATTTTGTTATTGCATTACTTGACGCTGGCTCGGATCAACAAAATGGTAAATTCTCCGATGGTAAATTGGTAAGAAAATGGTTAATTGCCGCCATGATGACATACAATGCAAAAATTATAACGAATTTACTAGAACGACTACCACATAAAGTTTCAAAATTTCTGGAATTTGTTGTTGATTCTAATTGTACACAATTTCTACCCGAAGTTTTCAAATTAGGATTTAAAATTGAAAAATCAGAAATAGAAATGTCTCTTATTAAATCTGCTCAAAAAGGAAACTTAAAAGATGTAGAATATTTCATCAAAACTCAAGCTGCTGATGTGAATTCTGTAGAGTTAGAGGGTAAAACAAGCCTAATGTTAGCTTGTGCGGCTGGGCATGCACCAGTTATTGACTATTTGCTCAAAAAAGGCGCTGATGTGAACCTTAAGTCTAAAGCTGGCCACACTGCTCTTCACTATGCTGTTAGATCCGAAAATTTAAACATTGTAAAAATATTGATAGCTCATAAAGCAGACAAAAATGCGCAAGACACTCAGGGCGCGACCCCTCTTATGTTGGCTGCAGAAAACAATTTGTTTGAAATTGTAGAATATCTCTTACAACAAAAAGCAAATTCTAATTCTAGAATCAATAACGTAATCGGAGATACCGCTTTAAGCCTGGCTATTGCTGCAAAACATACAAAAACACAACAAACAATAATTAGTCATGCAAGTGATTTAGATGTCGGTTTAAATTTTAATGGTAAAACTTACCTTACATTAGCTGTAGTTGATGGCGATGAAGAATTGCTAACCTATTTAATTGCGCTTAAAGTCAATGTCAATTTCCTACCTGGCCCCAACGACAAGTTTAAATTGACAGCTCTTATGATCGCTGCTTATTTAGGAGATATAGAAAAAGTCAAGGTTTTGGTAGAAACAGGCGGAGCTGATTTAAACTTAAAAAATGCTCTTGGCTTGACCGCTAAAGACTGTGCCCGTAAAGCTGGACATCGAGAAATTGTAGATTATTTAGAGTCGCAAGCTAAAGGCTGCTTTAACCAAAAGCTAGTTTAGCCAAAGCAAACGTATTTAAACCAAATTTAGATAGGCATATAGTATTAAGTCTCCAACTTAAAAAAACAATTTAAAAGGGATCTAGTTATTAGCCAATCGAACTAAACGGTTTTAACAGCTTCAAATGACTGGTGAAATAAATTGAGAAACTTTATTCCTCAAATTTAAATTTGTTAGAAATAGGGTAAATCGCTACACTCTGAACTCATTATTTAGCAAAATAGGTAATTTGATGGATGCGGTGACTGACAAAATTGGAATGAAAGTTGAAGACTTTGAATTCACAGCAACATCAGACATTCAAGGACGCCTTTCTGATTTAAGAGGCAAGTATGTGATCCTCTATTTCTATCCCAAAGATTGCACCCCAGGTTGCACTAGAGAAAGTCAAGATTTTAGAGATTTACACAACGCCTTTAAAAGTTTAAATGCGGTTATCTATGGCGTCTCTTTAGACTCTTTGAAATCCCATGAAAAATTCAAAGAAGAGCAAAACCTCCCCTTTGATTTAATCGCTGACAAAAAAGGTGAGTTATGCGCTCTTTTTGAAGTTCAAAAATCGCCCTCTTTGTTGGGATCTTTATTAGGCATGGAGCGCTGCACTTTTTTAATCGACCCAAATGGTCATTTAGCTGCCCAATGGCGCAAAGTTAAAGTATCAGGACATGTTGAAGAAGTCTTAAAAAAACTAAGCTCACTGATTAAAATTTAGAGTGCGTCAAAAGCCTTTTCATTTTTTCAACTAACTCTAAAAATGCTTTCTCAATCGGCATATACCCATTAAATTTGAAGAAACCGTGAATGAGATCTTTGTAGCAAATCAACTCACAAGGAACTTTTGCCCCTTTGAGTTTATCGGCATATTTTTTCCCATCATCACAAAGAGGGTCATATTGAGCTGTTAAAATTAATGTCGGCGGCAAATTTGAAAAGTCGTGTGTGTTCATCGGAAGGGCGTATAAGCTAGATCGATCTTTTTCAGACGAAAAATATTTAGAGAGATACCAGCGCATTTTAGCTTGGGTTAAAATATACCCCTCTTTCATTTTTTTATAAGACTCTGTAGTAAAGACGCTATCGGTAACCGGATAAATTAACACTAGAGCCCCTATTTTAGGCCCTTTGCGATCACGCAGCATTTGAGAGAGACAAGCAGCGATAGCGCCCCCAGTACTTTCTCCAACTAAAATAAAGCCCGAAGAGTCGATATCAAAAAACTTGGCTTTTTCAATAATCTTCAAAAGAACCTGATAACTGGCCTCTACCGGAATCGGATAAGGGTTTTCAGGAGCTAAAGGGTAGTCGACTGAAAAAACAGTAGTTTCGCAATGAGAGGCTAATTTGGCACAAAAAAGGTTGCTGTCATCAAAATTGTCGATCACAAAACCAGAGCCGCGGAAATGAACTATTGGTTTTTTAACTGTATTTTGCTTGGGATAAAAAGCTCTCACTCTAACTGGACCATATTCTGTATCTAGTTGATGATCATGAACTTCTTTGATATTTGGCGACATCTGAGGAGTTGCTTTTTGCGAAAATCTGCGAAGGCGCTCTCTTTCAACTTCAACTGAGGTCGAATCGTTAAACTCAGGCAGCTCTAGGGAATAGTAATATTCTACCATTTTCATTATCTGATGATCGAGGGCCATATGCTTCCTTTTTTACTTTAAGCGCAGCTTATATTTTTAAATATATTTTTCAAATCGAAATTATCTCCTTCAAGCTTAATGCTCGAATCAGTTGCATATAATCTTCTGATTTGATTAATTGCACTTATTGAGACTAAATGGAACGTTTTATGGAAATTGGACCCATTGGTGACCCTTCAGGAGAATGCTTTGAAGTGCTTAGCCATAAAGCAAACAAACTCTATACTCAAATTGATTCTCGAAAAATGATGACAGCTAATGAAAAATACACGTTAGAGGTTATGCTAGACCAGCTGAAACTCTTTCAGGATATCCCAAGTGAGAAAAAAGAGAGTGTTCAAAGAAAAATCCGCTACTTACTCAAAACGTATTATGTCTTTTTCGATTGAGTGACTTGAAGTGCATTTATGGAGATACAGAACAAGTGAATGCATTTGCATAAAAGTTTCAACACATTTTGGCCCACGTTGAACTCTAATCTTCCAAATAACCTCTTTTAATATTTTCATTGCTTCTTCAAATGTAGCTTTTGGGTGTTCTTTAAAATATCTTCGCATGGTTAGAGCTGCTGCAAAAGTTCCAGATCTGCCTACTCCCCCATCACAATGAATTAATGGAGTAGAGGAAGACGAGTGCTCTTCAATTAAGAGCTGGGCAAAATCTAAAAGGTGATTAAACATTTTATGTTCTAAATATTGGTGATCTTTCCATTCTAAAAAATGAGCATGATATAAAACATGCTCTAAACCTTTTGTCTCTGTGGAGACTAACTTTAATTTTTGCAAATGAAGGGCGCCAAAGTGCACTTCGTTTTGTTCTTCTACTACGACCATTGTGCCGTGTCTACCTGGGCTATAATAGAATTTGTGAATCGCTTCTTGCTCTGTCAAATGAGAGTAACGTTTTTTAAAAACTTCCCCTTTTTCTGTCAGGTCAAAGATAATTGAAACTTGATTTTGCATTAAAAATTGTAGAAACAAAGAGGTGTCCTGCTCTTTGGGATACTGCGAGAGATAAAAGGCTCCAAAGGGAAGCTCAACTAAATTCCCATGTAAAAAATGCTGCCCATCTTTATTTTCTATTCTCATTAAGTTCTCTAAATGATCCACAGATGGAAGACTAGAGTAATAAGAAACCCCCTCTTCTAAAACTTCAAAATCGTGTTTGATGGTGAGGGCATCGATCTCTGTAGCTAACTGGCGAGTCTCTAAATAACAGGGCAGTTGAGTAGACACTCCTGCTGTATGGGAGTGATCCATAGTGGTTCGCTTTTCTGGCCGATATAAAACTTTTTTTGGATTTGCGTGAGAATTCAAATGGAAAACCTTCTCTAGTGTTTCTTCTCATTGTAGTTTTAAACTATTTTTTTTATAGTAAATTCATTTTGAAATTGAGATTAAAGGTTTTGGTATTTGAAATAAAATGCTAAATATCTTAAACTTAAAGGATATTTTTTAAAGAGCTCTATGTCTTTGGTCAAATACCTTATTGTGATTCCGGCACGTTTTGCAAGCACCCGCTTCCCCGGAAAAATGCTCGCCCCTATTTTCAATAAAAGCCTCATTCAACATACTTACGAGAACGCAAAAAAGTCGAAACGCATTTCAGATATTTTAATTGCAACAGATGATCAAAAAATTCTAGAGCATGCTCAAAGCTTTGGAGCCGAAGCCATTTTAACCCCAAAAAATTGCCCTAATGGTACTGACCGAGTTTACCATGCCCTTAAAAGCTGGGATAAAGCGTCTCAAGATGCTATTATTATCAATGTACAAGGAGATGAGCCTCTATTGAATCCAGAAGCCATCGATAAACTCTGCACTATCTTAGATTGCGATTCTAAAATACAAATGGCAACTCTTGTCACCCCATTACAAGATAAAGAGGAACTGAACAATCCTTCTGTGGTCAAATGTGTCTTTGATAAGAATTTTAATGCTCTATACTTTAGCAGATCGGCCATCCCTTTTAATCGGCACGAAGGGCAAGTTTACCAGCATGTTGGAGTATATGCTTTTAGAAAACAATTTTTAGAAATTTATAATCAATTACCAGAAACTCCTTTGCAAAAAGCAGAAGATTTAGAGCAATTGAAGGTACTTGAGCACGGATATGATATTAAAGTAGTCGTTGAAAATTCGCGATCTGTTGGAGTGGATACTCCAGGGGACATACAAAAAGTAGAGCAACTATTATGCCAATAAAATACATCTTCATAACAGGTGGAGTCTTATCTTCTTTAGGAAAAGGTTTAACTGCAGCATCGCTAGCTTTGCTTTTAGAAAAACATGGGCATAAAGTAGCCATGCTTAAACTAGATCCTTATTTAAACGTCGATCCAGGAACGATGAATCCTTTTCAACATGGAGAGGTTTACGTCACTGATGATGGCGCTGAAACAGATTTAGATTTAGGACACTACTACCGCTATAGCAACACTATCTTATCTAAAGCTTCGAGCGCATCTGCTGGTCAAGTTTATGATACTGTGATTAAAAATGAAAGACGCGGTGATTATTTAGGGAAAACGGTTCAAGTGATCCCACATGTGACTAACGAAATCAAAAATAGAATTTTGCAATGCGCTAATCAAGATCCAAAAATTGATGTTGTCTTTGTCGAGATTGGAGGAACAGTTGGTGATATCGAATCACTCCCCTTTTTAGAGACAATTAGACAATTTGGTCATGAGCACAAAGATCAATGCATCTTTATCCATTTAACTTACGCCCCGTACTTAAAAGCAGCTGGCGAAATCAAAACCAAACCCACTCAGCACTCAGTGCAACAACTTCGCTCTATTGGAATTATTCCCAACATTATCATTTGCAGATGCGAGCAAGAGCTTTCTCAAGACATCAAAGATAAAATCGCCCTGTTTTGCAATGTTCCCAAAGAAGCAGTATTTGATGAAGTCGATGTCAAAGACACGATTTATGAAGTCCCATTGAATTTAAAAACTCAAGAAATCGATCAGCTGATTTGCCAAATGCTGAAACTCAAGAAAAGAAAGTTTGACTTGCATGAATGGCAAAAAATTGTCTCTGTGATTCAAAATCCTAAAGGGATTATTCGAGTTGGCGTTGTCGGCAAATACATCATACACCAAGATGCCTACAAATCTGTTTTTGAATCGTTAGAACACGCAGCCATTTCTTTAGGTTATAAAATTAAAATTGAAAAGTATGAGTCTGATAAAATTTTAGAATCTAAAAATGCCTTCAATGACATTAAAGGTTGCGATGGCTATTTAGTTCCAGGTGGCTTTGGAGAGCGTGGCTGGGAAGGTAAAATTGCAATCGCTCAGCATTGCCGTGAACACAAAATTCCATTTTTTGGAATATGCTTGGGCATGCAGGTGATGGTTGTTGAATTTGCTCGCCATGTCTTAGGATATGCAAACGCCAATTCGACTGAAATTGACCCATCGACCTCATATCCTGTTGTCTCGATGTTATCTGAGCAAAAAGAGGTAAAACATTTAGGGGGCAGTATGAGGCTTGGCGCCTACCCTTGTAAATTACTCGAAAACTCAAAAGCAGCTCAAGCTTATAAATCATTAAAGATTTCTGAGAGACATCGCCATCGCTACGAAGTCAATAATGAGTATGTAGAAGAAATCGAAAAAAATGGAATGGTTTTTTCAGGTCATCATACGCAAGAAAAGCTTTGCGAAATTGCTGAAGTGAAATCTCATCCTTGGATGGTTGGTGTACAATTTCACCCTGAATTTAAATCCAAACCGACTCAACCTCACCCTTTATTTAAAGCGTTTGCTCAAGCAATGATTAAACATAAGAAAAACCAGAGAGGCTCAAAGCGTGGCTAAAAGAATTGTTGGAATAGATTTTGGACTTGCTCGCATTGGAGTTGCACTCTCTGATCCTTTTCAGATTATTGCATCCCCTTGCCACACTCTACAAAATATGAAAAATAATGAGCTGACAGCAAAAGCATTGCTCAAAATTCTAGAGCCTCACCAAATTCATGAAATAGTTATCGGCATGCCTTATAAACTCAATGGCACTTCGAGCTCATCAACTGAAGAGACTTTAAAGTTTGTCGAGGAGCTCAAAAAGCACTCTTCATATCCTGTTATTTTGTGGGATGAAAGATTAACGACCATGCAAGTTGAAAAGTCGATGAAAGAAGAGTCTATCTCTCGAAAAAAGCGCACTAAAATTATTGATGCGGCTTGCGCTACTCTCATTTTACAAAACTATCTCGATTTAAAACAAAACACTCTCACTTACTCTAATGCGTAATTACTGGTTAATGAAATGTGAGCCTGTTGCCTATAGCATCGACAATTTAGCCCATGATAAAGTTAGCTTTTGGGAAGGGGTTCGCAACTATCAAGCGCGCAACTTTTTAAGAGACGACATGAAAAAAGGCGATTTAGCCTTCTTCTATCACTCAAATGCCACCCCTTCTGGCATTGTTGGTCTTATGGAGATTGTTAAAGAGGGCTATCCTGACCAAACAGCTCTAAACCCTAAAAGTCAGTACTACGACCCTAAAGCGAGCTTAGACAAGCCCATTTGGTATGGGGTGGATGTCCAATTTATCCAAAAATATAGCCAGATTGTGACTTTAAATGACCTTCGAGAGATCCCTGGGCTTGAAGAGATGTGCGTTTTAAGAAAAGGGTCTCGGCTTTCTATTCAGCCAGTGACTGAAAAGGAATTTAATACCATTATAAATAGCTTAAAATAAGACGAGTACGCCAGCAAAACCCTCAACTTTTCCCTTTACTTTTTCAAAAAATTGAGCTATAATTTAACTATAGGTAGTTAAGTTAGTTACGATATAATAGGTATTTATGTTTTTTAGCCCTCAATTCGCTTTCCCAGTTGCCCGTTGTATTAACTTTGCAGTCGATTTTTTAGACCGCTTTAGCTTTTCATCAAGTACTGCTCTTGAAAGACCCACCTTTTATATCCCCCCTCATTTAGATTTCACAACTCTACCAGCAGCAAGTTTAGATAAAATTAAATCTCTAAGACAAAAAGATCCAAGAGTTGCTATAGGAATATCCGCTGTAAGACGAGTGCATGACAACTCACTTGTACCGGTTTTCTTTAAAGTTTTTCGAAAAAATATTAACGAAGAGCTTTCAACAATTAAAGCTTATGATCTAGAAACCAAAGAAGAGATCGGTGCCGCATTAATTGGAGAAGAAAAATATATTGAAAATGCATATGTTTTGGTGGGGCCTCCCGTTGAATTCACTCATTATAGAGAAGATTTAGAGAGTTACAAAGGGCGATTTATATATCTGAGTCATGTTGAAAACAAACAGAGAGAGACTTTTAAAAATGTCGGAGCTGTCTTATTTAAAGCAGTTTTGCAATATTACCAAGATACTTATGACTACCATCTTAAATTAGAGTCTGTCAGAGAAAATGCTCCGCTTTATTCCAAATTAGGCTGTGTTGTTTCTGAAAAGAAAGATCAATCTTTGCAACCAGAAATAGAAGCTGCAGCAAAATCCAAGGCAAAATCGACTAGAAATTGGGGACCCGTTTACATGGCTATGTCTGAGGCTGGAAGAGAGCATTGGAAAAGAGAAATTGAAGAGCGCCCTATTTGCTTTCCCAATGATGTTTAAAAGCACTTAAGGTAAAATAAACCTTAAAACTTTTTTCAAAAGCTCGTCTCTATGCCCACATCCATTCCTTCACCACCAAATGAGCCTAGCTTTTATACCCTGCCAACTATCGATTTCAAATCAGCACCATTAAAAAGCTTTATCCAAAGATTAAAAAAAGACGACTCTGTCATCGGCATTTCTCATGTTCATGATATCCAAAGCCAAGCTATACCCGTCTATATTAAGCTAACTCGTCACTTGCGAGGAACAGCTCGCTTTGTAGCCTACACACTTTTAGACAATCAAGCTATAGGATCGGCAGATATTGAAGAGGAAAAATACTTGTCAGAACAAAGTGAAGAATCGACCTATTTTTATTTAGGGCTACCAGAAGAATTAAAAGGCTATGGCAGTGAAAGCTCTACTTTAAAAAAAGTATATTTAAACTTTATTAGGAACTCTTTGCCGGATAAATACAAAAATGTTGGAGTGATGCTCTTGCATTTTATATTTAACTTTTATGACAAAAGCTGCAATGGCCGCATCATTTTACAAGCCCTTTCTCAAACTGGCCCCTACCACTATAAAAATGGTTTTAGAGCAGCAGAGCTTCAAGATGAACATTTGCATCCCCTTTTTGAAAAAGCAGCGCTGACAAAACAATCTTTTGAACATGAATCTATTTATATGATTCTACCTGACAGCTTTAGGCAAAAATGGCGCAAAGCTATTGGTAAATACCAATTAATTGAGCTATGGCACCCTCTGGCCAATTAAAGATTAAAATTTTACTTTTAAAATACTCTGTTCTAGAAATATAAACCAATTATTGGTAGACTATTTTCACTTTTATTTTTTAAACATATATTTTTATAAAATAAAGTTAATTCATAATTAAGAAAGTTAACCAAAACTGCAAGTAATATGGCACTCTCTTCCACTGCTGATAATCGATCTTACCTTTCATATGATTTAAGTTTTTTGCCTAGCCTTGATCCCGACAAGCTAGATGCTACCGCACTTAAAGCAATACAAACTCAACATGAAAGAAATACCCGCCTTAAATATGAGAGCATGGGTATTTTTGGTATGACCCGAAACCAAAGCATAGAACCCGTTTTATCTATTAGAAGAATAATTGATAATATCAACAGTGGCACAGGATACCCAGATTCAACTTATATCAAAAAAAAGCTTGAGGAGTCTACGACGTCTCAAACAGCCAGCATAGATCGGTCAGCACCTTACTATATCAAAATTATGACCAAAGAGGGCAAAACAGCAACGGCTGGGCGCATTATGGATTCAAATGCAGCTCGAATCTTTTTTAAAGGAAGAGTTCCACAAAAATGGTTGGACACATATGGCGACGAAATGCCCGAGCAAATGACCTTTCTTGAATTTCCAAAGCTAACAAATTTTGAACAACCTAAAGAAGGAACCTATTCTGAATTGGACGCAACAGCAGCACTTGTGCAATCATGCATCCAGCATAGCCTTGAGTTCTTCAGAACAACGCGTATTAAAGCCATTCCTGTAGAGAAAA
The DNA here is from genome assembly GCA_964548845.1 of uncultured bacterium. Lineage (GTDB taxonomy): Bacteria > Chlamydiota > Chlamydiia > Chlamydiales > JAAZZY01 > CAZJSX01. The sequence continues at coordinate 10,779 of CAZJSX010000003.1, forward strand.
GTAGAGCAGACTTGCTATCACAGCTAGGCTTTAGTTATGCTTATCCACAAGAACGAGATGACCCACATTTACAAGTAACCGCAGAAACAGAGATGATTTTTTTTCCTGAGGTAAGAGATGCCTGGGAGTTACACTCTAGAAACAATCCTATCCTCCTGCCCCCATCTTTTTTGAATTCTAAAGAAAAGCCTTCGGGCCCTTCTAAAGAATAGAGACCCTAAAGCCAATTGAGATCGTTTTGCTTTATTTTTCTATTACCCAGGAAATGGTCTCTGGATTTAAAAATCAATTTTAAAATAGATAGATTTTCACGCTTTTAATTAATTAAATAATTAGTTGATTTAATTAATTAATTTTAATTATTACAAACAAACTAATTTACCTAGAGTTATTTTTAGCAGAGGGATAAAATGTTTGACAAATCCTTTACTTATAAATTACACTTAACTAAAAGTAACAGATAAGATAAAAAAGCTAATTTTGCCCAATTAAACTATTTCTTTAAGACATGAAAAACAAGTTACGTTCCACTGCTTATATTTCAATAGCCCTTTTACTTGGTATCACCACGGGCTTATTGAGAATGCCCTTCTTTATACAAGCCGCTTCAATCGTCTCTGAGCTCTTTTTAGGTTCATTGAAGTTAATCAGCATCCCGATCATCTTTTTATCCATTGTCTCGACTATCAGTGGATTAAATAGCATTAAAGAGATGAATGTACTTGGTGGAAAAGTCTTAAAATACACTCTAATTACAACTATTACAGCAGCATCGATTGCTTTACTGTTTTATGTTACCATTAATCCATCTACAGGACTCTATACTAAACCAGATAGCCCACTGCCAGCCCAACCTTCATTTATCAGTACGCTAATGCAGATGTTCCCAACAAACTTTGTTGAAGTCTTTTTAGAAAACAATGTTTTTGGAGCAGCCTTAATCTCAGCAGTCTTGGGATTTGCTATTCTCTCATTACCAGAAAAACAGCGCGTCAATTTGCATGGTGTCTTTTCAGGGCTTTTCCAAGCTCTTTTAAAAATCACCGGCATCATTATCCGATTCATCCCAATTGGCATATGGGCCTTTACCACTTTATTCTTACAACATATTTTAAACGACTATCACGCAGTCACCCCACTTTTCTACTTTATCGTTTGCGTTGTCGGAGCAAACTTAGTTCAAGGTTTTGTCGTATTGCCAATTTTAATGAAAATTAAAGGGGTTTCACCAATTAAAACCCTTAAAATGGCATACCCTGCACTCATTACAGCCTTCTTCTCTAAATCTTCGTCAGCAACACTTCCGCTTGCTATTGAATGCTCGGTCAATAAAGGCAATATCTCTAAAAAAGTAGCTAATTTTTCACTCCCACTTTGCTCGGTCATTAACATGAATGGCTGCGCCGCTTTTATCTTAATTGCTATTTTATTTGTCTCTGCTGAAGCTGGACTATACTTTACTTGGCCCATGATGCTTTTTTGGGTGTTGATTGCAACACTTGCTGCTATTGGCAACGCCTCAGTTCCAATGGGCTGCTATTTTCTCTCTAGTGCCTTTTTAATTGGCATGGGAATTCCAATTGAAGTTATGGGACTGATCTTACCTATTTACTCATTTATAGATATGGTTGAAACAGCCCTTAACATCTGGTCGGATATTGCAGTCACTTGCATTGTCAACAAAGAAGTTACGGTTCAAGAAGCTCTACTCGATCCCCAAGTGACTAGCGTCACAACTGTAGAATGATTTTATTTCATCAAAATACCACTTTTTCATCTTTTAACCGCTCTATTTTTCAGAAGAGGAATCCTTGATATGTTTATAAGCGTTTTTGATCTATTATCTGTAGGCATAGGCCCTTCAAGCTCACACACTGTTGGACCAATGAGAGCAGCAAATGCTTTTTTAAAAGAATTGAAAGGTAAAAATTTATTCCATCAAGCAGCTCGTATTAAAATAGAGCTCTATGGATCTTTAGCACTAACCGGTGTAGGACACAAAACAGATGAAGCCTTGTTAATTGGGCTTACAGGACAACTTCCTGAAAATGTCGACCCCAAAACAATCCCAGACACTTTAAAGATCATAAGAGAAGAAAAGAAGATTCATCTTTTAGGTGAGCTATGGATTCACTTTGATGAAGAGCGCGATCTTATTTTCCATAAAGATAAGTTTATCCCCTACCACAGCAACGCAGCTCGCTTTACAGCTTACGACTCAAAAAATAACGAACTATTTACTGAAATTATTTATTCGATTGGCGGCGGCTTTATCGTCGAACACAGCAAGATACAGCACAAAATTCCAATGGAGCAGATTGCCGATATTCCATACCCATTTGCAACCTGCGAAGAGCTTTTAGAGCACTGCAAAAAGCAAAATATGACCATTGCTCAAATCATGTATGAGAATGAAAAATCTCACCACTCTGAAGAAGCTATTGATAAAGGGCTGCGGAAAATTTGGGGTGTCATGCAAGAGAGTGTTGTGAATGGCTGCAACACTAAAGGCTTTTTACCCGGAAGACTTAAAGTTAAAAGAAGAGCTTATGATTTGCATCAATTTCTTTTAGATGAAAATAGACCTAGCCAACCCGAAGAAATTTTTGACTGGGTTTCTTTATTTGCTTTAGCAGTCAACGAAGAAAATGCAGCTGGAGGAAGAGTGGTTACCGCTCCAACAAATGGTGGTGCTGGAGTAGTCCCGGCTATCATGCATTACTATCAAAAATTTGCTCAAAATAAAAAAGAAGATTGGTTTAAAACCTTTTTGTTAACAGCCGCTGCAATAGGCATTCTTTATAAAAAAGGGGCATCTATATCTGCTGCTGAAATGGGCTGTCAGGGTGAAATCGGAGTTGCTTGTTCAATGGCAGCTGGCGCTTTGGCTGCTTTATGGGGAGCAAATGTCAAGCAAGTTGAAATCGCTGCTGAAATTGGGATGGAACATAATTTAGGTTTAACATGTGATCCTGTCGATGGCCTTGTTCAAATCCCTTGTATCGAGCGCAACACCATGGGTGCTGTCAAAGCAATCAATGCTGCAAGACTTGCCATGCAAAGAGATGGAACTGATCACAAAGTAACACTAGACAATGTGATTAAAACCATGTTCCAAACAGGAAAAGATATGATGAGTATCTATAAAGAAACTTCTCTTGGTGGTCTGGCTGTCAATGTCGTTTATTGCTAGTTTTTGTTGACTTTAGAGGTAAAGATCGACTAAATCTTTTGAAGAAAAAAATTAGCGCCCATTTATGACTATAGACAAATTGCTAAAACGTAAATTAGAAATACCACATCTTTTAAGCTCTCTAAAAAATCTCCAATTTACTGAAATAAAAAAAACTTCAGTCGATCCTAAAATACAAGCTCTTTTCCCAAATACATTTTCTAATTCTAAACTTAAGCTAGAATACACAAATCACACCCCCTTACATACAGCTAAAAGAGTTGGTGTTTTCTTCTCTGGCGGACCTGCCCCTGGCGGCCACAATGTCCTCTATGGTCTTTTTGAAGCTCTAAAGAGATTAAACCCCTCTTCAACCCTCATTGGCTTTCTAGACGGCCCTAAAGGCTTTTTAGAACAGAACTCTAAAGTCATTACTGAAGAGCTTGTAAAGGCACACTGCAATTGCGGAGGCTTTCATCTTTTAGGCTCAAGTCGAACCAAAATAGAAACCGAGGAGCACTTTAATGAAGCTCTTGTTTGTGCAAAAGCTCTACAGTTAGATGCTCTCATTGTTATTGGTGGAGATGATTCGAATACAAATGCCGCCTTTTTAGCTGAATATTTTAAAAAGGTTGGACAAAAGACTTCAGTCATTGGGGTTCCCAAAACCATTGACGGCGATTTAAAAAATGAAGATGTTGAAATCTCGTTTGGTTTTGACACAGCTTGCAAAGTCTATAGTGAGACCATCGGCAATCTTTTAATGGATATTTTATCCTCTAAAAAATATTACCATTTTATCAAATTAATGGGGCGAGCAGCTTCACACATTACTCTCGAGTGCGCTTTGCAAACCAAACCCAATCTAACATTTATTGGAGAAGAAGTTCAGGATAAAAATCTTTCACTGAAAGATGTTGTAGGACAAATCACAACCTTGATTTTAAAAAGAGCAGAACTTAAAAAAAATTACGGATTAATTTTAATCCCTGAAGGGCTGATTGACTTCATCCCAGAGTTTAATTTGTTAAACAAAGAAATTGGCTCTTTATTATGTGATTTTAAAGGCGATTTTAATCACTGCGCTCAAAAGTTAAGCCCCTCATCACAAGAGCTAATAAAACAACTGCCTAAAGAAATCTTAGATGCACTTTTTTCAGAGCGCGATCCTCATGGCAATATCCCACTGACTCAAATCAACACTCAAGATTTACTAATTGCACTTGTTCAAAAAGAGCTCTTTAAAATGAATCAGAAATTCAAAAGCGAATTGTCTTTTGTCTCACACTCACTTGGATATGAAGGAAGATCTGCACACCCCACAATTTTTGATGCTAACTACTGCTATGCATTGGGCTACTGCGCTGCATTGTTAGCTCAGTTTGAGCATAACGGCTATTTAGCCTGCGTTAAAAATCTTAAAAAGGGTTCTGCCGAGTGGTCTCTTTTTGCAACTCCATTAGTCAGCATGCTCCATTTTGAAAAGAGGCACAATCAAGATAAAGCGGTGATTAAAAAAGCTTTAGTTGATTTAGAGAGTAACCCTTTTAAAACTTTTCAAAAAGAGAGAGAAAATTGGCGTTACGAAGATTGTTATGTCTCTTCAGGTCCTATCCAATTTTTTGGTGACTCCTCTATTTGCGATACTAGAAACTTTACATTAAACCAAACATGAATTATCAATCTGTAATCATCTCAGGAGCAAGCTCAGGTATTGGCAGAGCGCTCGCGCAAGATTTTGCACTACCTAATTGCCATTTATGTCTACTTGGCAGAAATTTGGATAAACTAAAATCGATTCAAAAAAGTTGCCAAGAGAGCGGAGCTGAAGTTGAAATTCACTCTGTAGATATTACAGATGGTCAAAAAGTAAAAGAGATTGTCTTAGATTTTGATCAAAGATATCCTGTTGACTTAGTCATTGCCAATGCAGGCATAGGAACTGCTCAATCTGCAAATTTAAATCAAGGGACTGCCGATCTCAAAGAGCTAATCCAAACCAATATTTTTGGGGTCCATCATCTCATAGATCCGTTAATCCCCTCTTTTAAAAAAAGAAGGTCTGGACAAATTGCCATTATGAGCTCTCTTGCTGGTTTTAGAGGTTTTACTAAGTATTATGTTTATAATGGAACAAAAGCTTATTTGCGCATTTATGGGCAAGGATTGCGCTTAGATTTAGCTCGCTATCAGATTAAAGTTTCAACAATAGCCCCAGGTTTTGTCAAAACTCCATTAACAGATGCAAACACTTTTAAAATGCCGTTTATTGTTTCAGCTCAAAGGGCGAGTCAAATTATCATCAAAGGACTTAAACGCAATCAATCGTTAATCGCTTTCCCTAAAATCAGCTACTATATTTTAAGGGCGCTAATTGCTTTGCCAAATACCATAGCTGATTATTTTGCATCTAAAATTGCATGAAGTTGTGGGTTTTAATTGTCCTAAATCAACTCTCTTCCTTATATAGCTAAATAGCAAAGTGGCTAAAAGGGATTTATGCGTTCTAAAATACTTTCTAAAATTGAAAAAATACTTAAAAAAGAATCTTTAGAATGCTATGTTTTGATGATCTGTAATAAATCGGTATCTACCGAAGAAATGCTCGTAGAAATGACATATGATGGCAACGCAGACTTAGGCTGCTATATGTTAGAAAATGGACTTTCTATATTAGAACAAAAGAAATTGACCTCCTTGCAAAAAGAAGAATTAAATGACAACACCCTCTCTTAACTTTTACGATCAAGAATACGAAAAAAACAAAGAACAAATCCTTAAAGAGTTTTTTACGTTTTTGAGCTTTGAAAGCATTTCGACTTTAAAAGAGAATCAAAAAGACATCATAGCCTGCGCCAATTGGCTTAAAACTTATTTAACCGAACTACACTTTGAAACAGAGATTTGGGAGTCGCCAAAAGGACACCCTTCTGTATTTGCTCAAAACTTACAAGCTGGCAAAAATAAACCCACGGTTTTAATTTATTTACACTATGACGTTCAACCCGTAGACCCACTCAATCTTTGGGATAGCCCTCCATTTAAACCGACTCTTAAGGGTGACAACGTCTTTGCAAGAGGTGCTTGTGATAATAAAGGTCAGGGATTTTTCACGTTAACAGCGCTAAAATACCTTTATCAAAGACACAAAAAGTACCCCATCAACATCAAGTTGATTATTGAAGGTGAAGAAGAGTGTGGCAGTAAAACTCTTCCTATTTTTTTAGAAGAAAAAAAAGCTCTTGTACAAGCTGACTATCTTTTGATTGTCGACATGGATATTCCCAAAGAAGATGTCCCAACAATCAATGTAGGCTCTAGAGGAATTATCCCTCTTGAATTTGAAATCCAAGGCTCTAATACCGATTTACACTCTGGCCTATATGGAGGGATTGTCTACAACCCTTTAAGGGCCCTTAGCGAGATCCTTGCCAAGTTTTATGACAAAGAGGGCAAGGTGACTATTCCAGGCTTCTATGACGATATTAAGCCCCTTTCTGAACATCAAAAAAAAGAGCTCTATTTAGAGTTTGACCATCAAGAATTCGAAAAAGAACTCGGAACTAAAGCTAATGGTGGTGAGAAAAATTTTACCCCTCTAGAGAGAATGGGACTAAGACCCACTTTTGAAATCAATGGGATGTGGGGTGGATATACTTCTGAGGGCTTTAAAACAGTGATCCCGTCACTTGCTCACGCTAAGGTTTCGATGAGACTCGTCCCCAACCAAAAACCAGAAAAGATCATTAAAAGTTTTGAAAGCTATTTAAGATCTCTCTTACCTGAAGGGTTAACCTTAAAAATTAAAGAGGCACATCCACCAGCCGAAGCTTTTTGGTGTGACTTTAACTCTAAGATTGCAAACGCTGCTCAATGGGCGATGTCACAAGCCTTTAAAAAACCATGTAAAAAATATATTGGTGGTGGCAGCTTGCCTATTGCTCCCCTTTTACAAAAAGCTTCGAATACACAAGTGGTTGGCTTGGGTGTTGCGCTCAGCTCGGATAAGATTCATGCTCCAAATGAGCATCTATCTCTAACTCGCTTTAAAAAAGGGTATCTGATGATGACACAGTTAATTGAAAAATTAGCTGGAGATCTAGTTTAAATATTTTATTATCTATAAAATACTGCAAACTGCAAAGTTACTTTCGAAAAAATTTCTGTCCTTTTCATCTTCAGCATCTTGCTTATTTATAACCTCGGTGAGCGGGTATAATGTACTATCACTGTAACCAGGATCACTAAAAAGCTTTTCCATTTGACGAAATTGTTCATCCTCTATGGCATCATCTGGAGCATCATTTAAAACTATCTTTCCAGTTTGAGGATCTACAGAAACTCCAAAATAATAGTACTTAGCAGTCTCTTGACGCGAAACTTTTGTAATGAAAAGCTGTGGAGGAGGGGTTTTCTTTGAAAATATATACTCGACATCAAGACTTTTACAATTGGCCTCTACAATTTTTCTCCAAATATGATCTCCCCATTTTCTAGACTCAAGATGATTTATCCAACCACCCCTAATCGAAACATCTATACAATCTTGAGGTATCCCTTCAGCTCTAAATCTATCGAAAATACGTTCTATTGTTTCGACCTGAGTCATATCGTCGATATGCGCCATAGCAGCGCAATTTCTACCCGTCAAAACGACAACATAGCAAGGACCAAAACTACCAGTTTTTATAGGGATGCTTTTTGAAAAGCCCCATTGTTTTTGGTAAACGTTTAATGATATATCACTATATCTAACACTTGTACTCATAAAGATGTCTAAAAAGGTTTAATTTTTGCATAAGTAATTTATACAATAAAATAATTTTAATCAACTAAATTAAAGTCATTTACAATTAATTATTTGACTATAAACATCAATTTTTATGCGTTCAAAAACAGGATAAAAGTATACTGTCTCATAATAGAAAAGCTGCCAAGCAATGCCGATTTTGCAATCTATTTTATTAAAATAAATATGAATATAAAACTTTAGATTTAGAAAAATGGAGAATTGATTAAAATACTCATTAAACTTTATAAAACTGCACAAACATGAAGCAAGAGAACATATCATGACACTGATTGAAAGAATAAATGACGGTATTAAAGAGGCTATGAAAAGCAAAAATCAAGTCAGACTTGATACTTTGCGCATGCTTAAATCAAAAGTCATGGCAGTAGATGCTAGATGTAATCTTCCTGATGCAGAGGTTATTAAACTCTTTAAAACCTATTATGGCAACTTGCAAGAAGCGCTAGAACAAGCCCAGATGGCCAAACGCCCAGAAATGGCAGCACGCTTGAATCAAGAGCTAGAAATTGTTCAAGAATTCTTACCAAAAACTCTTTCTTTGGAAGAAACCAAAACAATTGTCAAGCAAGCCATTGCTGACTGCGGCGCCAAAACAAAAAAAGATGTCGGACTTGTAATGAAAAGCACGATGAAGATCAACAATACAGTCGATGGCAAGCTAGCTAAAGAACTTGCTGATCAACTTTTAACTGATTGATTACTTAATTTGCTTGGCACGGCTCGCTATCATAGCATCTTTAACTCTTTTGATAATAGACTCTTGGTTGGCCCACGACAATAAACCTGGATTGTTTTGTGTTTCTGGGATAGCAACTTGAATAAGATAATCAGCAAAAGCACCTGGTTTTTTAATGTCTTTTTTAACTGCCTCAAGATACTCACTATCATTTAGAAAAACAACAGGGGCTAT
>CAZJSX010000004.1:0-18756 GCA_964548845.1 uncultured bacterium
GGTGTACCTGTTCAATTTTGGGAACCCAGTCGATTAATTGATGTGACGATGGTTCCTTATAAGTTGAAAGGGTTTGGGGGGATGCGCCTTAGTAAGTCTGAGAAACAACGAGGAGCCTCTTATGTCTGTGGTAATACTAAATATGCGTTTTATCAAGTTCATGTGTATGAATACCCCCTATTAAATTTAGTTGGGATGGCTAACGATCTAGTTTGCACTGAATTTGCTGGTGATCAATTCGAAATAAAAATTGCTTATTTATCTGAGAAAGATCCTGCATGGAACAATGAAAAACTTTTAACCTATCTAAATCCAGAAATGCTTCTTTTTGCAAATCCTATAGCTCAAGTTTCTTGTTCTTCTGATTGTATTCAAAGTAGCATACAAAAACCTAATGATCTCCTTTTTTGGTGTGCGGGTTGTCAAGGCTCTTTATATCCTTTATTTGGGTTTGTTGCAGAGTTTGTTGGTCCTCTCCAAGCTAGCTTACTTTTAGTACAAAGAGCAATAGCTAAACTACATTTAGAAGGACTTTTGAAGACCTATAAAGAAGGTAGCTATTGCAAAAAAGAGTATTCACTTCGAGCTAAACGCACTCAATATAAGACACAGCTTTTATATCCTGTAGCTTCAACCAAAGGGCCGTGTAATGCCCTTGGGAAAACAGAAATTTTCTGGGGCGCGAATAAAAGCTTTCCAGTCGATGGCGAAGATTTTACTTATATTTTATGGACTCAGCGTCGCTGTTGCCTCGATCCTGCTAAAGCAACTTTAGAGTTGGGGGCAGGATTATGAAAATAGCACTTCATTTTTTCATTTTTGTCTTCCTTAGCTTAATACAAATAGATCTGTCTGCTTCCAAATCTGACATGGAAGAAGCTTCAAAACTAGGACAAGAGGCAGGTAAATTGGGGCTTGAAGCTTTTGAAAAGATCTTTGGAGAAGGGGTAATTAATGAAGATGACTTCTTGTCTAAGGAAGATAAAGGTAAGCGCCTCACTGGTGAAGAAGCATCAAGGCAATTGAAATCCAAAGATACTTATTTAAGTCCTTTAGAAAAAGAAATCGAAGCATTTATTGAAAAGACAGATGAAGAAGAACAATTTGATGGAACGGAGCCTCTTTTTCATACAGCAATATCTGCAATTGCTAATACCGACAAAACTACAGGTGTTTTAGTTCAGCCAGCGGAGTATATAGCAGATGGCGAGAACTTAAAAAAATGCATTGAATATGAAACTTATCAAGCTTTTGTGAAAATGAACTTGAAGGTGAAATTCGTTCCAAAACCAGTATCGTGCAAAACCTGGAGATGTATAGGTCATATTGTTGAGAAAGAATTTTCAAACAAAGATGACGCAAAAAGGTATAAAGATCGAACAGTTGAAGATTATAAAAATCAAAATCAAATTATTCCTGAGAGCGTGTCTTCTCAAACAGAAACACATGGTTGGCGCAATCATCTTAGAACAGTTGAAATTCAATATACTCATAAAGTTGGGGTGCATTGTGATAGAGCGTTTGAAGAAAATGCTGTAACCACAGAGCTTTTCGAAGAGGATGTTTGGGAACCAGAAGACAAAGAATTTTATGCAAATTTAAAAAGTGATCCTAAATGCAAACTAATTGCTGAGGTAGTCACTGACTACGGAGATACTAAAGATATAGACGGCCGTCCTGTTTATCGCGAATCTTGGGGAAAAAGACTTTGCTTTAATTGCGGAGTAAACTCGTGCTCAGAATGTGAAAAATTGCGAGAAGCAGGAGGGGTGATAGTTGGGAAAATATGTTTAAAAGAAAATGCTCAGGGTAAATGTGAGTGTTGGGAAAAGACATATGATATGGGTGGCAAAAAAAGTTCAACCCAGCAAGAGGTTTTGGCAAATGTAAATGACTTGTGGGGTGTCGATGGGATTATTGATCCCACGTATGATAAAAACACCGATTTTAGTGAGGTGATTGCAAATTTATCCGTACTGACAGATTTGGGTAAAGATATTAAAGATTATCCCAAAAACATCGATTTAAATGTCCGCATCTTTTCTGGAAAAATCTTTCAATGCAAAAAAAATCATTTTAACAATGTTTTATACGACTGCTGTGGTTCATTAGATGGTGGTCTGATCAAATTAAATTTAGTCGACTGCAATAGTGAAGAAAAATTTTTACAACAAGCGCGAGCTGAAGGCCGCACGACATGGGTTGGTAAGCAAAAAACTTTTTCAATTGATGGTTGGAGCGAGACTAATTGCTATTGTGTTTTCCCTACAAAACTTGCTCGTGTGATTCAAGAGCATGTGCGTCGAAAGAACAATCCTAAAGATCAAACTCATCTTTGGGGAACAGTGAAATGTCCAGACTGTGCTGGTTTAACTTTAGATCAGCTGACAGATTTAAATTTTGAAGAAATAGATTTGAGTGAAGTGATTGCCGATATCAAAACAAAAGTATCGCAGGAAGCTCTTTCCAAAAGATTAAATCATGCTTTCAAAAATTTAACAGAAGAGCAGTTAACTCAAAAAGCAGAGAATTCGATGCAAGAGATGATCAAAGAAAATGAAAAGAAAATAGGTGAGATGCAATTAAAGAGGGGAAGAATATGAAAAACTTGAGTCGTCTCATATTAGTAATATTAATTGGTCATTGTTTTCTAAATGCACTAGATCCTTGGTATAACCAAAGCAAGAGAGGCTGGTATTATTTCGAAGACAACAAGCAGAAAGAAACTAAAAAGGAAGAGTTCCCCAAAGCCAATGTATCAACTGCGCCCCAAATTGTAGAAGATGAAAAACAAAAAACACATGAGTTGTTGTGTTTGGCACTTGTAAATCCTACCGAAGAAAATATTGGTGAGTACCTTAAACAACAAAAAAAATTAATTGATTTGAGTGCAAGATTTGCTTCTTCTTGGAAAGCTGTTTTATTGCAACATCCAGAATATAGCTATGATCTCCCACAGACAGCTTATGGGCAAAGATTAAAGAAATCGCAAGAGGAAATAAATCTTGCTAAGCGTCTAAATCAGTATAAACAAGAGCATTTTTTACTTTTTGTCTTTAAAGGCAAAGACGTCTTTTCAAAAGAACAAGCCAAAGTTGTAGAGCAATTTTCTAAAATGGGGGAGTGGCAGGTGAGAGCTATTTCACTAGATGGCGTTGTTGTGAGCCAATTCCCAGGCTCAGAAATCAATCCTAGTGCTTCAGAATTTTTGAAATTAAAGATAGCACCCGCACTGTACTTAGTAAACCCAACAGAAAATTACATGATGGCTGTTTCTTTTGGCCTTGTTGATTATGAAACTATTGAAAAGAACATTGATTTCCAAATGCAACGAAAAGAGGATCCAAACCATGCGTTATAAAAAAATAACAATGATTGTTATTGGGGTTATGTTTTCTTTTAAAGCATTTGCTACAGATAAAGACTTTGACAAAACCATTCAGAGTTGGATGGATAAATTTCACGTTGTAACAACAAATAATCAAGCGGACGCTTTTAAGTCTCAATTAGGATTTCATATGATTGGTGGGCAAGGCCTTGTTCGCCCTATCGTTGAAGATTTTAATCCCATTCATATTGAATTTCCCAGAATTTCTGCTGGCTGCGGAGGGATTGATTATGCTTTAGGGGGTATTCACATTGCTAATGGCAAAGAGATGCTTAACTCCTTAAAAAGCATTGCTACCAATGGAGCTTGCTACGCTTTTAACTTGGGCTTGCAAGTCGTCTCTCCACAAATTGCTGCTGCGACCAAAGATATTCAACATTTTGCTAACCAACTTAATAGTATAGGGATCAACTCTTGCGAAATATCAAAATCAATTGTGCAGGCGCTTACTCCTAATATTGAAAGAGCTTCACAAATCATTTGCTCCGATGTCGCTATCGTCAATAACCAAGTCGATGGATATATCCGAGCTAAACATAACTGCGGCAGTGACGGCAAATTTGAAGATAAGATGCTTAAAATGGCCAAAGATCAAAACCCTCATTTAGTTGTTGGAGATTATAACGTAGCTTGGGAGGCCCTGAAAAAATCAGGGATTAACGATGAGTTAACTCAGTTTTTATTCATGAATATAACAGGAACGATTGTCGTTTCAAAAACTTCAAATAAAGATGATTACCAAAGAAAAGTTACGGTTTATCCATCTAAAGTTGAAAACGCTTTAGATGCGATTTTGTATGGTGGAAAAATTTCTAAAGCCTATCAATTGAAAAAAGACTCCTCTGGTAAATATGACGAATTGGACGTTCAAATTAGTGATCTAACTGTAGATTTATCACATTCATGGAAAACAAAAGTCTATAAGCAGCTTAGATCTTTGGCTGATAAATTCAATCGAGAGACTCTAGGTGATCGAAATGTTCAACTGACCGAAGAGGATAAAAAGCTTTTAGATTCCACAAGAATGCCTGTTGGCAGCTGGATGACTTTAATGAGTCAGTGGTCTGGAGAAGCTATTGACTTGGCTTCGATTAATGATTTTTCTGAAATGATTGCTTGTGAGCGTTTATGTCAATTTATTCAAGTTGTTTTGAATAATTTGATAAGTGGAGTTGCCTCTTTGCAAACGGTTCATATGGATGGTGCCTTAGATGAGTTTATGAAGAATCTTTATCGCATAGAACGAGAAGTTAGAGATTACGACATAAGAAATCGTCAACGCTTCGATAGTAAGATGAAACAAATTGAATTTTTACAAAATTATGATCGCAATTTACGCGATCGCGGCAGGGGGGTGTAGATGTTATCATTGAAACCAAAGCTACTTATATGCGCTTTATTTGTTGCTATTGCTGCTACCATCACTCCAGGGTCTTTGGAAGCTTCTACTTGGGAGATTCATACTTTTGGTGGGGGAGAGCTGATTGTCAATATGCTGAACATGGTTAAGCTCATTATTTATGGCAATAGCAGCCAAGGGTTAGGAGAATTTTTTACAGCTTTCACTAGGATTGCGATTGCCATAGGCGCTGTTTCTGCGGTGATTTTGGTGATTTATAAGCAAAACCCTATCTTTTATTTTAAAAATTTCCTTTTGCCCGTTTTCCTGATCTTAAATGTGATGTTAATGCATCGAACAGATGTGATTGTTATTGACGATGCCATTATGAATTCACCAAATACAACGCTAACTTCGACGACCAAAGTAGATAAGGTTCCATTTATATATGGAACCTTTATCTCTATGCTCAGCGAGCTGAGTCATCTTTTGACAAAATATTTAGAGTGGACCACTCATCAGGTCAATGATCGCATTTATAATTGGACAGGGCGTATTTATGCAGGGGAATTTGCATTGCGCCTTCAAACAGATTATTTAATAGATAAAAATCTAGAAAATAATTTTAGAGAATATTGTCGAACCTGTGTTTGGAATGATTTAGAGAGGGGGCTTTATTCAAGATCAGATCTGATGCATGCACCCAACCTTCTAGCTTTCTTAAAAGAACGCACTTCTAATTTGAATACAATGGTGTATTTAGATGTCGCTGCAAAAAACGGACAAGATCAAGCAATTGCTCCAACCAGGCAATTTATCACTTGCCGTGAAGCCATCCATAAAATGGAAGAACAGTTTTCTCCAAAAGGTTTTTTAAAGGGACCAAGTGCGTTAATTCAAAAATGGATGCCTAAATCTCCAGGAAACATATCTACTGCTAAAAATATTTTAGAAAACACTCTTTCTGTAGAGGAGACAGATCTGAATTATTTGCTAGGGAGAAATAAAAATAATACTTTGAATTTTCTTCGTGCACAAAGCAGCATTATTAAAATGCTTAAAGAAGAAATTCCAGGGACACAAAATTCATTTGCAGCAAGACGGGCTGAAGCGCAAAACCGAGAAAGTATGAAGACATTGGGTGCTATTGCTGCAAGTAATATCGTAACCATGAAAAATATTTTTGAAGCTTTACTTTATATCTCTTTTCCTCTGGTCTGTATTTTCTCATTAATTCCGATGATGCAAAAATTGATGATTTCATGGTTTAAAGCTTGCATCTGGATAGCTTCCTTAGCCCCTTTTTACGTCATTATCAATGCTATTTTAAGCTTAATCTGGAACGTTAAAAAGAAAATGATGTTTGGAACGTCATCAGATCTGACTCTTTATACTTATGATGGTCTTTTAGACATGTATGATTCTATGGAAGCTGTAGCAGCGCTAGCTATAGGTTCTATTTTCACTATTTCTTTTATATTGATGCGTTCTGGTTTTTCAGGACTTGCCAGCGCCTTGCCATCTGTTTTTTCTTCTGCTCAATCAGCTGCACAAACTGCTGCTTCAGAAAAGGTGACAGGAAACTATAGCTTTTCCAATGTGAGCCTTGGCAATACGCATGCTTACAATTATGAAGCCTTTAAACAAGATTTTACAGGTAGATTAAATCAAAATGCAACGACACTAGGCTCAGGCTCACAATCGATGACCTATGATTCTGAAAACGAGAAGTTATATTTGCAACAAGGAGGATCTCGGCTGATTGATAGTATTGCTAAAACGGAAACCTTTAATCAATCCGTGCAAACGCAACTTATGAACTCTGAGACAGCGGTGAAAGAGGAGGGAATTAATTTCTCTAATTCTGTCTCTGAGACGGCTAATAATGCAGTTGGGATGATGCAAGCTTATACTTCAAGCTCACAATATGGAAATAGCTCTAATTTACAAGAGCAGACAGCCAGTCAACAGGCATTTCAAAAAATTGACAGCTTGGCCAAAGAGTATAGCTCTGCTCATAACGTATCTTATGAAGATAGTATTAGATCTCAAATGACAGCTGGTCTTGGGTTTAGTCTGTTTAAGACGGGCATACATGGGAATATGACTTCGGCAGACGGTGTTTCTAGAACAGATGCGGAAGGCTTAAGTGAAAGAACGTCACAAGGAGAAAGCTTAACAGATTTATTCCAACAAGTTAAAAATTATTCTTCTAGTGAAATGGCACAAGTCCTTGAAGGAAGCGATCTGAGAAAACATGAAGATTTTTCTAATGCTTGGAATAAGACAGAAAGCGCAGCTACTCATTTAAGAGCTGCTCACTCACAACAAGAAAGCTTATCTCAGCTGCAAAGTAAATTAGAAAGCAACAGCGTGACAGTTCAAAATGATTTGAATCAAGCTTTTGTGGATTACTTAACTGATAAAAGCCAAGGAGATAGCGGACTTGTTCAATCGGTTGTCAACCTCCCTTCAACTCATCCTATAAAACAACAGTATATTGACGATTTTGTTAGCTCTTACAAAGCAGCAGAGTTTGAATCAACTCCAGTTCTAGATACCTATCAGCAATATCATCAAGAGGTGGATAATAGAACTTCTCCTCTACTTAATAGAGAGTTTAAAGATCTTTCAGAGGTCATTCAAGCAGAAATAGTCCAAGGGAAAACTGCCATAGAATCTAAAATGAATAGGGTTCAAGAGGATGCTCTTCCATCGCAAAATTTGGAGCAATATGAGCAGAACCTTCATCAACATATTCAAAAAAATGCTGATAGTGTTGAGCAACATTTAGAAAAAGATATTTTAAAAGAGGCTTCTTCTCATTTACGACCAGCAAAGAGCTTTAAAAAAGCATTAGATTTAGTTAGTAAATTTAATAGCGAAATAGATGAACCTAATTTAAATGCCGTAAATGCTATGTCGTCTCTTATTAAAGAATCCAAAGAGAAAGAAAAATCTAACCTGATTGCCAATAATCTCAAATCTAGCCAGCAAGCACCTATTCATCACTATAAAGAAGAGGACTTACCATGACTTTATTTAATGAAATAGCAGCAGGTGGCCAAACATGGGCACATCGCACAAGAATGCTCAAGCAAGTTCTAAAAATTGCTGTAATCTGCTCTTTTCTTTTTATGATGTGCATTTTCAGCATCAAAATTTTTGATAAGCTTGGAATGCGAGAATTTAAAACCTTGTGGGTTTATGTATATGCACTTTTAGCTAAGTGGTTACATATTAAAATGAACATAGATCCTGTTTTCTGGTACAAAGTGAGCTCATCTACAAGGTCTTTAAATGTCGATCCTGACCTTGTGCTCTTTTACTTACATAAGCCCGTACTAAATATCATATCTTTTTTTAAGGGTGCTTTTTTCCAATCTTTCAAATGGGGGATTTTTGGATTTATTACGATGCTTATTTTCTTTTGGATTAGGGGTAAACAATCGCAGAAGAAAGAACACATCTCAGGAATTAAGATATTATCAGACCTAGAATTGTCTCTCCAACTCAGATTAAAATTTAAAGCCTCTGATATTAAGCTTGGCAACATTCCAATGTTAAAAAACTCTGAAACAAAACACATGTTGATTTGTGGAACAACGGGATCTGGTAAATCAAATTGCTTGATGTCTTTATTAGAGCAAATCCGAGCAAGAGGGGAGCGAGCTGTTATTGTAGATACAACAGGAGCTTTTGTATCTCATTTTTGGAGAGAAGAACAAGATATTTTAATTAACCCTTACGATGAGCGCAGTGTACGTTGGCATCCTTGGTGTGAATGTTCTAAAGACTATCATTACGAGCAACTGGTCAATAGCTTCATCCCTAATATGAGCTATTTTGATAACTTCTTCCCTGAAGCAGGTAGAGCAGTGTTATACTCTTCTTTGAGAAAAGCTGCCGCATTTGGAGAAACCAACATTGAAGAATTTGTGAATATGTTGATGCGCAAAAGCCCTGCGGAATTACATGAAGAACTTCAGGATACTGACGCTGCCATTTATGTGGATCCAAAAGGGGATAAAACAGCGATGTCTATTAGGATGACCATTGTCAATAGCGTGAGACATTTTCGCCCTTTAAAACATACAGAAACTCCATTTTCAATTAGAGATTGGATTTTATCCAAAGAAAAAAAAGATCAATGGCTTTTTGTCGCTTGTACAACAGAACAGCGTCGCTCGATTCAAACTTTAATGACCGTTTGGTTCTCTGTAGCAATCAACGCGATGAAAGCTCGAAAAGTTGAGAAAAAACCTGAAAAAATTTGGTTTATTATCGATGAGCTTCAATCTCTTCAAAAACTAGAGTATCTCGAAGAATCACTAGCTGAATTACGCAAATACGGTGGCTGTATTGTAGTTGCCACTCAAAACATCTCACAGATGGATAAGACCTACGGTCCTCATGCAACAAAAACATTGAGTGATCTTTGCGGAACTAAAATTTGCTTTAGACAAGAAAGCGCCGATATTGCTCAAAGAATGGCAACATTTTTTGGAGAGAGAGAATTCAAAGAAGTTCAAGAAGGACTATCTTATGGAGCTCATGAAATGAGAGATGGCGTCAATTTATCAAAAATAGAAAGACTCAAACCAACCGTATCCTCCACTAGAATACTAGAATTAGAAGACTTGGAAGCATTTATCAAAATTCCAGGTGGGCTTCCTGCTGCAAAAACTAAATTTAAGTATTGCGATCTACCGCAAATAGCAGAGGCTTTTGTTAAAAAATCAATCAAGGAGAAAAAATAATGACAATTCAAATTAAAGAGCCTACGTACAACGCTCAAATCAACTCTATTTATTTAAATCAAAATAAGCAGTTTGATGTTGAAAGCCAAGATCAGCTCTACATGGAAGCTATTCGAGATAAAGACATGGATAAGCTCATGCAGCTGGTATTTGGTGAAATTGATCTTAACCGCAAAGTTAAATTGAGTTTTTCAGCACAAGCAGAACTTCAAATATGGACTCACTTTAGAGATAAGGAATTTCTTCATTCTTTTTATGAAATGATGCTCGAAGCTTATAATGAAAAAACAAATCCCGTAGAAGTTGCATGCATTAAAGAGTGTCTTTTGGAAGATAAACAATTGCCCGATTGGCTTTGGAAGGCGGTGCTGCGGGCAGATCAAGATCGCATAGCTAAAGGAGTGCACTGTATTTCAAGTTCAGCTCATGAAGAGTGGGCCGCAGAGGTAAGCTTGTTTTATATCGCTGCTGCTTTACAGAATGAAGACCTCACTCTGTTTTTACTAGATCACGGTTATCATTTTAATATTTACGATATGCCGTATACCTCTTGTGAAAAACTAAAAGCTTTTTCAGAAAATTACTATAAAAACCTTATGAAATCTCTGCTTGCTCGCGGATATCGCTTTGAGGATTTTTTGCTAGAAAATGAATCCATCATCCAACTAAGAGTGCAAGCTTTTATTAGTGGAAACAAAGAATTATTTAAACTCATGCATGAATATGGTTATAGCATGAGTTTATTACAAATCGATGAGAGCTACAAAAGAAGATCCTATAACTTAGATCAAGAGACAGCAGATAAACTTAGGGCACAAATAAGCAATCTTCAGACGACTACTTCTGCTAAAGATTAAAAATAAAAAATTGAAAAAGATTATTTTTTCACAACAAAAGGAAATTATATGGCTATATCAGCAATACCATCAAATTTTGGACTAAGACCTGCTTATAGATATGAAGATGAAGTATCTTATGTCAGTGCCGATAGAAATCAAGAGTACATTCAGGCGATTTACTCTAGAGACTTAAAAGCGTTAAAAGATCTGTTTTTAAGCGAGCCAAATGTCAATAATAGAATTAAAACAAATCAAGACATTGCCTTAGCAATGTATGTCTGGTCATTGATCAGAGATCCCGTTTATGCAAGAGCAACTTGCCGAGAAATGCTATGCAATCAATTAGAAAGTACAACGGGATTGGCTCGTCATACAATTGATAGACTTATAGATCATTTAGATGAGGAGAATAACTTCTCGGATGGCTTTTTTGATGCGCTCAAATATATTTATATGGAAATTTCAAATGCTACCTTATCTAAGGGTATCAAACTGTCTTTGGATGAATATTATTCTGAAACATCTCTCTTCCAATTAGCAATAATGTTGGAAATGCCAGATCTGCTTAAATATGTGTTAGACCATGGCTATGAACTATGGATGAGTGAGCTCCCTGAGCAAAAAGACTTCTTATTAAGAGATCCCTTTACTCAATTACAAGAGTCCATCTTAGAGGTATTATTTAATAGAGGTTGTCACTTAAAAGATCTTCTAGAGCCCGCTGAAACAGTAGAAGAATTTTTAAAAGATGCCTTCTTTAAAGACAACCAAGGTTTATTGCGCTTTTTAAAATCTAAATATTACTATGATGAGGGTATAAGAAATACTACAAACCGCTATTTAGAGCTTCTAGAAGTAGGGTATACTTATTTCTATACCACAGGAAAAAATCACCTACCTGTAGAAACCTATCGCAGAAATGACAATAACGAAATATTTATTCCTTAATACCTAAAAAATTCGAGGGAGAAAATTCTCCCTCAAACTTTAATGATAAGATTAAATGCGAACAGTATTCAAAACAGCTCAAAAAATCAAAAAAGATAAACAAAAACCTATTTTGACAAATAAGATTAAGGAGAATGGAGTTTTCAAATTATATAAAAAAAGCAAATGATCATATTGCCCTTGTATTGATGATTGAGGATAAAGAGGGCGTTGAGCAAATCGAGTCCATTGTGCAAGTTCCGGGCGTAGACGCTATTATGATAGGTCCTTATGATTTGTCGGGAAGTTATGATAAATTAGGACAAATAGAAGATGTTGAAGTTCAAAAAGGGATAGAAAAAGTAAGAGTAGCTTGTCGCAAATTTGATAAACCCCTAGGAATCTTTGCTCTTGAAGCTAATCAAGGAAAAATTTACCTAGCTCAAGGTTATCAATTTCTTGTAGTGGGAATGGATGTTCATTATCTTTGGAGTAAAGCAAAAGAAATTTCAGATACAGTTCAAAGTAGTCACTAATAAAAGTTCTCTTAAGAGAGCTAACAGTCCATGAAAAATATTCATACATTTTGTGAAAATATTTTGATAAATAACTCTAACTCTTGTTCTAAAACTGTTGCATGTAACCCTAAACGCAATAAATCATCTCTTTGAGTAACTATAACATTTTGTTGTAAGAGTTGTTTTTGGATTTGCGCAGCTTTAGGAGTTTTAAGAGTAATAATTCCTGCATGAGGACTTGGTGTAACCACAAAATCGGCTAATTTCTCTTTTATAACTTTTGTTAAAGTTTGAATACGTTCGAAAATAGTTTCCCAGCCAGCTTTTTTCATAATTTCTATTGATGTTGATAATCCAACAATTGCTGGTAGGTGACAGTAACCTGGCTCAAACCTCGCAGCTCCTGACACAAATTTCTTTTCTTTAGCAAAGCGATCTTCAACACTTGCCCATCCTATTTGAGACACAAAAAGCTTTTCAATAAGCTCTTTTTTTATATAAACAAAACCTGTTCCGATGGGACCAAAAAGCCATTTTTGGCCTCCAGAGACCAAAAAGTCACATCCCCACGATAAAACATCGATGGGCATTGCTCCAGCTGCTTGTATAGCATCAACTACAACTAAAGTATTATGTTGATGACAGAATTTTACAATTTTTTCAATTTCATGATATCGTCCATCTTTGTATGAGATAGCTGATAATGCTACAAGTCGCACATTTTTCATGTTCATTTGAGTCAGCTGGTCATAAAAAGAGAGTTCTTTTAATACTGGCACTGCTTCTGCTATTACTCCTTTATGATTTAAATTTTCCCAAACAAGTGTATTAGAAGGAAACTCATCTGCAGGATAAAGAATGTGATCTTGACTATTCCAGAAAATGCTGTTTGCAATTAAAGATAATCCATGAGAAGTCCCTGTTACAAAAGCAATTTCTAAAGGTTCTGCACAAATCAATTCTGCAACAGTTTTTCTTGCTTTTGCAAGTAATTGAGACCATTCTTCAAAATGAAATTGCAGAGGTTCTTGCATCTGATTGATTAACGAATTCATTTTGTCTAATGAAGGGTTAAAAACAGGAGCTCCCGCGGCATAATTCAAGTAAACGCAAGAATCTAAATAGGGGAGTAATTGACGAAGATGCTTCATAAGGCTCATTTTGGTTTTGTTCAAGACTTATCAAAAATTGACAATCTTGACAATAATGAAGACAGCTTTATTTCAATTAATGAATACGATGATGATTGAACAGGATTGGTAGGTAATTTTTAAATAAAATTTTGACAAAACTATACTTGTTATTTGTTCTTTATAAATTTATTTCTTTAATAATCTGAACTTTATATTAAAAATTGTTTATCTAAATAAGTTGAGTTAATCGTTTATATTTAATAAAATATACAGCAGTTTATTTAACAAAATGAGGATCTATGAAAATAGATAATAATGCCAATAATAGTTACATCCAAAACGTAAAAGCTAAGGCGTATGCGGTTCTAAACGATGAAAATACAAAACGAGAGATCCAAGGAGCAGCAATCACCACTGTTGTTTTAGGGACGATCGGTTATTTGTTGTATAATCGCAATGAAACCGTACTTTCTTTAGCGATCAATGGGGCAGAACTCTCTTTATCTGGCTATGAAATCCTTTTGACGACGTCAGTAGTGGCTCTTGTTGCTTTAATGCGAGCTACATCAGGTATGTGTAATCATTAATCTTATTTTGAAAAGGATAATTTAAATTATTTGTGAAAAATTATTTTTAATACGATCTGTTAATGCTAAATTTGAGGACATATGGTGGTTGAAAAATTGAAACCAGAATTGACAAAGTGGGATTATATTGGCCTTGAAAAGGGAGCTCCTTCCCTTATCAAAGAAGCAAAAGATAAAATCCTCAATGAAGGAGGTGTGCTGTTTCTCTCAGATTCTAAAATACACAAAAAAGTGACTCTCTTAACTCCACAAGGAGAGCTAACAGTTTATGGTATACATGTTGATGATCAATCGGAGATAGCATGTAGTCAAGATACGTTAACTATTATGAAAGAGATGGCTGGAAAAGCGGGCCGTGTCTTTGATGGAGCTATTGCAGTTGTTGGCACGTGTTTTCCTGCATCTAGCGTTGGAACAAAAGTTGGAGAAATTTGGCTCAAAGAGATTGTCAATCGACCTGAAAATATCAATAAAATCATCACCTCTGGTGTTACAGATTACTCTATTCTGGATCTAAATGGACATCTTCGTAGAGGGGTCAATAGTCAGGTTGCCCATTTAATTGATTCTAATGCAGAAGAAATGACTCCAAGACTGATTAGCCTTTGGAATGATGGGGGAACATTATGGGATACGAGAGGAGCAATTGAGTATTTGGCAATAAATGGATTTAAAGGACAAAAGTTAGATGTTGCATTTCCCAAATATCTACACAATGCGATGTTAGTTTATAGTAGTGGGCAAACAGAGGAAAAAGGACAAGCATTGGGGTTTGGTAGAGACTCTATTGAATTTGTGTCGAAATTATTTAAAGTTAAAGATGGGCAAATCGTTAAAAATAATTCCTCCATAATATGTATGGGTGGGGGACTTCAATCACTTGCTGAAGTTTTGAGAGCCCTAAACTATGATATTAACTGTTATTTTCTAGATGGGTTATCTTGTAAAGATGAAGTCAAAAAATGGCAAGGGCAAGAAGTTCAGCTTTTCAGTGCTTCTCATTTTTTTAATCTTCTAAAGCAAGCTCAATTAGCTAAAACTGCGTCTCAAAATGATTTGGAATTAACAGACCTAGAAGTAGCCAATTTACTCAAAAATCATCTTTATATGGACCAGCAAACACTTCATTTCATTGCCACAAAAGTTTCTGGTTTTGACCCAACATACACTGAGTTTGATTTTGAAAAAGCATTGCCAGCATATCCCACTGCTCATGATATCGACAGTAAACCGGCTCAACTCAAGGTTGTTATTGAAAAGCTTTTTGATAATAAGCTTTATCGCCGTTGTAAGCTTGACCTCGTTGAGGCTAGTTCCGTTGACGAACTTAAATATATTTACAATCAAGAGCATAAAATGAATCTTGCTGATTTTGAAGAATCGGCAAGTCAAAAGCTGGTTTATTAAAAATTGAAAAAATATGAGTATGTGATGAGAAGGATCGTTTTATTTAATCTTATTTTTGTTCAGTGTTTTGTCTGTATACTTTATGCCAATGAACCCAACGACATAACAACTGGTATCTCAAAGCCCAATCAAGTGATTTTAATTACTGGGGCCTCTAGGGGTATTGGCTTTGAGAGTGCTAAAAAATTAGCGGAACACGGCCATCATGTATACGCCGGAATGCGTTCACCACAAACTTTGGATCAAAAGCAAGAAGATCTTCCAGCGACATTTTACCCCATAGAATTAGATATCACTCAAGAAGAGAGCATTAATAATGCTTTTAAAGTTATTGAAAAGCAAGAAGGGCGTTTAGATGTTTTAATCAATAACGCTGGATGTGCTGTTTTTGGTCCTTTAGAAACCATTGATATTGACCAAGCAAAAGCTGTTTTTGAAGTTAACTTTTTTGGAACTATGCGCCTCATGCAAAAAGCACTTCCTATGATGCGAAAGCAAAATGAAGGATTGATTATTAATTTGAGCAGCACTTCAGGTGTAAGGCCATCACCGGGTTGGGATATTTATGGGGCCTCAAAGTTTGCTCTAGAAGGTCTATCAGAAGCAGCTGCGGCTATAGCTCGTCAATGGAATATTGATGTCGTTATTATTGAGCCTGGAACTACAGCAACTGAGTTTATGGCAAAATCAACAACTGTTGGTAGCCGCTTGAATAGTGAAACTTTAATTTATGAACAATTTGTACCCTATGCTTTAGAGTGGATGCAAAAGCGGTTAGAAAGTGGACAAGACCCTAAAGAAGTGGCTGAAGTGGTCGTCTCAATCGTTGAGAACCCTCAGCGGCAATTTCGTTATCAAACCTCAATAAAGGGCAAAGAGACAGTGGCAGGGAAGCATTGTGATCCAAGCGGGGATAAATCGATTCGAGAGCAAGAGCTGCTTGTTAAACAATTATGGCAAAGCCCAGCAGAGGCTCAATCTGGTGGTTGAATCTCTTTGAGAAAACTAATAGGCATAATCGTATAATGTTTTGGTAACATTCTTAAGTAAGTCTCAAAAAATAGATTAATAGAATTTAAACATTGGAGATTAATTGAATATGAAAAAATTATTATTACTTTTATCTTTGTTGCTCATAACGCAACTGTCAGCACTGGTCTATTTAGAGCCAACACCTCAGTTTAATCCTAAGATTGAAATCGCCACAGTTTATATTGAATACAACGATCAAATTTTAATTCTCCATCGTCAAGATGACAAATCAGAAGGAAACAAATGGGGAATTCCTGGTGGTAAAGTCGAAAAAAATGAGACACCGTTGCAAGCTGTAATTAGAGAAATTAAAGAAGAAACGGGACTGGACATCTCAAAGCAAAAAATTGAAACTTTAAAGCCTGTTTATATTGAGTATGATGAAAAAAAGCATTTTGTGTATCACGCTTTTCGTACTCAACTTCAGGGTGATCCAGGAGATGTCAAAATTAATTTTGATGAACACAAAGGATTCACCTGGGTAAAACCCGAAGATGCGCTAAAAATGGATCTATTGAAAGATGAAGATAACTGCATCATGAAAGACTATTTTCTTAAATAAAAGCCAATCGATCTATTTTAGCATTTTCACAGGAATTAAAACTTCTCTTCCATGAAATTTAATATACTCATAATCTTTAAAAAGATTAAATGCTGAATAATCTTCTAGAGAATATGTGCTTATACCAATTGTGTTATGGCCATCTGAGTTTTGTTGCCATAAAACTAGATTCCCATCGACAATAGATAAAAGAGTTTTTTCTAATTTTCCATTTATAATAGGAAAGCTAATATAAGCTTGAGCTTTACCCATGAAATAACTAGAACTAGTTCCACAGTAGAGCGCTAGTTTTGTAGTTTTTTGATCAATTTTTTTGAAGTCAGAAAGAGCATCTAATTTGCGATTCCACCCATCAGGGGTATATTCAAACTCAAATCTTTGCCTATCAGGTGAGCTAATCCAGTCAATGACTTCTTCAAGATGTTTTGGAAACTTCCCAACAGTCTCTTTCCATTGAACATGCTTTTTTATGAGTTTCTCCACATCTAAATTAGAAAGGTCAATGTTTTCTTCAGGAGGTTTGTCATTAAATGAATATACCGGCATGTCATGAACTTGAGGGTCATAATAAGGATTAAAATCCTTGAAAAAATCTTGAAGAGAAATTTCTGTTTGAGAGGAAAGTAGATATTCAGCCGCTTGTTTCATTTTTAAAAATGCCGCTTCGCACTCTTTTGTCGAACATTTATCTGGATGAATGTACAAACTAAGCTTCCTACATAATCTTTTGACATACTTTTCTTTGTCTGCTTCATATTCTTGTTCATTAAACGGATTTTCCCAAGCAAGCATTTTTTTAACATCTGCCATGACGTTTGGGTTTAAGTTTTCAATAAAACTTAAGTACTCTTCAGTTTGTTCAGTTTTTGATAAAAGCATCTCTTTGGTTTTTATTGGATCATCACTAGGGGTTTGAGCATCTACTGGCGTCTTGGCAACATTAATAGGAGTTGAGGGGCTTGGTTCAAATGGCTTTAAAAGAGTAGGGGAGGCTGGGTGTCTTTCACTGAAATTAGTTAAGAAATTATTTAATTTAATGGATGAATTATTTGGTTTTATACAATCGTATGGGATAGGACCATACGCATCACAAGAGGTCGTCCCATTATTCTCTACATGGATATTACTAGGTGAATTGCTGCTTAAAAATTGAAATGCCAAATAAGAGACACCTATTAATCCGACTAAACCAACAATTTTAAAAACGGTTTGCCATTTTCTATCTTTAATTTCTTCAGGCTTTATGACCTCAATAATATCTGCACTAGTTTTTGTGGTTTCTCTAATGAAGTTTATTGGTAGGATACCTAACGAAGCTTGAGATACTGAAGACATTAGTTTTCTGGGATCCTCTTTTTTATTTTAAAAATAAAATTAGATTGGTTTAATTATACAATAATTTAGCAGATCCTTGTAAAGAAGAAATAAAGACGGCGGGATTCCAACTTGCTAATCGAATTTATGCTCTAGAAAGAGCGTTCATGGCGCATCTGATTGATAGTTAACAACCTATTAATTATTAGGAATTAGGTCTATTCAAGTCATTTTTTGAATATTCTAAGTCTCCACTTAAAAATGGTGGCTAATTAGCCACTCAAAAACCTTTTTTGAGAGCAGGTAATTAAAAAGAGAGGAGATTTTTTACTTTATCTACTGTTTAAGCTGTTAGAAATCTCTAACAGCTTAATCCAGATTGACTTTGTTAAAGAGTTCAGTATCTTTACAAAACCAGCATGTTTTTAAGCTTGTTTAGCCAACAAGTTAAGCATTTCTTGATCATTGAGCTTTTGAGCCATCATTCTTAAATTTGCGACTTCCCACTGATAACAAGTTTCTATTTTGCTCAACATCTCTCTTAATGGGGTGCCGTGTAAAAAGCAGCCCCTAAAATAATCGTAACTTTCTTTTGCGTGTGGCGAATCGAATTCAAAACACAAATTAAAATTTTCTTTTTTGTGACTCTCTATTTCGAGAAGGTTAAGCATATCTAGATCATTAAGCTCTTGAGCTTTTTCTTTTAAGTTGATTAAGGAAGATTCCTTTACAAACACTACATCTTTTAAAGAAGCTCCATTTGAAAGGCGATTGCGAATTATCTGATATGCTTTTTCTGCATAATAGTTCCCTTTATAAAATTCAAAATAACAAATATCTTCTCGTTGATTTTCAATTTCGATCAACTTAAGGATCTCTGTATCACCATGCAATTGGGCAACTAACTTTAAATCATCTAAATATTCAGTATATGCAGGCTCTATTGGTCG
>CAZJSX010000005.1:0-18379 GCA_964548845.1 uncultured bacterium
AAGCTATAAACCAGGTGATGTCTATAAAAGTCATAATGGTAAAAGTGTTGAAATTATCAGTACTGATGCAGAGGGTCGGTTAGTTTTAGCTGATGCGATGTCTTATGCTCAGAAAAAATTCAAATCGAACCATTTAATTGATATTGCAACTCTAACAGGTGGCGTTATCGCAGCTTTAGGTAATAAAGTGAGCGGATTGATGAGTAATCAGCCGGCTTTAGCTAAAAGAATGAAAATAGCCTCAGAAAGAAGTGGGGAGAATGTTTGGGAGCTTCCATTAATCGAAGATTACAAAGAAGCTTTAAAGTCATCTATTGCGGACTTAAAAAATGCAACTAGAGAGCCCGGTTATGCAGCTGCAATTATCGCAGGACTCTTTTTACAAGAATTTGTTCAGTCATCGACTTCTTGGGCCCATTTAGACATTGCAGGAACTGCTTATTTATCCGATCCACAGTTCTATCAAAGAACAAAGGGGACTGGAGTTGGCGTTAGGTTAATGATAGCCTTCTTAGAAGATCTACTTAATTCTTAAAATATCTAATAAAATTAAAAAGTTAATTGTTAAATGGTAAACAATAATATCTTTTTTTTATTTTTTTCTTGATAAAAATTTTTTTAATAAGTAAGTAATAACTTTTTGCAATTAGCTTAATTAAGACTTTAATGATTAAAAATAGGAGGCAAAACTATGAAATCTTCGAAGGTCGATACAAAAAAAGAAAATAACCCAAATCAACGCTTTGCTAAGAAAGCCCGAAGGACTCAAACGGCTGAAGGATGGCGTAGATCGGTCGAGAAAATCTGCGAAAAAAGACGTGAAAAAACTGAGGAATAACCCTTATTTTTTTTTAGAAAAATCGTTGTTAGTTTAACCCAAAAAGGGTATAATTTCCCGTAATCAATGAGCTCTAAATTAGACCTAAAATTAGGTAAAATTTGAGTATAGTTTTATGAATTTATACCCAGACTTTAAATCCAAAATTCCACCTAAAGTAACTTCTAAACCTATACAGAGCCTATTGCCCCACTTTTTAGATCAGGTCAATAGAAACTGTGATCAACGTTATGACCTTATTCCTCTGGCATGGCCAGAGATTGTAGGTGAAAAATTAGCTCCGATGACGCGGGCTGGTGTTTTCAAAGATGGGGTGTTAGAAGTTAAGGTAACGAACTCGACACTACTGAGTATTTTGAACCATACAGAAAAGAAAATTTTATTAAAAAAGTTGAAGGAAAAATTTCCCAAAACTGATATCAGAGAGATTCGCTTTCGTTTAAGCTAGAAAGCTAGGAGAATTCAAGTTGGGTACAGATCAGCAGGAATCGATAGTAATGAGTGAAAAACAAGACAAAAATAAATATGGTGCCAGTTCAATCACGGTTTTAGAAGGACTGCAGGCTGTCAGAGAAAGACCGGGGATGTATATTGGAGATACCAATAAAACGGGCCTCCACCATCTTGTTTACGAGGTCATAGACAACAGTATTGATGAAGCTTTGGCAGGTTATTGCGATCGCATTCATGTGGTTATCCATAAAGATAATTCCATTTCAATTGAGGATAACGGCCGCGGTATCCCAGTAGATAAACACGAAAAAGAATCTATTAAGCAAAATCGCTTTGTTTCTGCACTAGAAGTCGTATTAACTATTTTGCATGCAGGTGGTAAATTCGATAAAGGGGCTTACAAGGTATCCGGAGGACTTCACGGTGTTGGTGTATCTTGCGTTAATGCTCTTTCAAAACACCTCAGAGCTCAAGTTTTTTCTCAAGGCCAAATCTATGAGATGCACTTTGCTAAAGGGGCAGTCGATCAGCCTTTGAAAGTAGTTGGAGAGACAGAGAAAAGGGGAACAAGAGTTACTTTTCTACCTGACGATACTATTTTCAGCGTCACAGAATTTGATTATGATATTTTAGCAAAAAGACTTCGAGAGCTTGCATTCTTAAATAGTGGCATCACCATTATTTTGAAAGATGAAAGAGATGTTACAAAAGACGAGCACGTTTTTTGTTACGAAGGGGGCTTAGCCTCTTTTGTGAATTATCTTAACGAGTCTAAAGAGCCACTATTTGAAAAACCGATTTATTTTAAAGGGACTAAAGAAGGTTCCGATGGTCCAGTTGAATTTGAAGTAGCGATGCAGTGGAACAAGGGATTTAATGAATCTGTCTATTCTTATGTCAATAACATCCCGACAGCTCAAGGGGGAAGTCATCTTACTGGATTTTCAACTGCGTTAACTCGTGTACTAAATCAATATATTAAAAGTAATAACCTCTTAAAATCAGAAAAGCTCGCTTTAACTGGTGAGGATATGAGAGAGGGGCTGACTGCGATTATCTCTGCTAAAGTGATGAATCCTCAATTCGAAGGACAAACGAAGCAAAAGCTTGGTAATGCAGATGTAGGAACTGCAGCGCAACAAATTACGGGCGAAGGGTTGACCACTTATTTAAGTGAAAACCCATCTATTGCTAAAATTATAGTCGACAAAGCATTGCTTGCCGCTCAAGCTAGAGAAGCAGCTAGAAAGGCTCGTGAATTAACTATTCGAAAGTCCGCTTTAGATTCAGCAAGACTGCCAGGAAAGCTGGTCGATTGCCAAGAGAGAAACCCTGCAAATTGTGAAATTTATATTGTTGAGGGGGATTCTGCTGGTGGATCAGCTAAAGGGGCAAGAGATCGCAAATATCAAGCCATTCTTCCAGTTCGCGGAAAGATTCTCAATGTTGAAAAAGCTAGACTTGAAAAAGTTTTAGAGAGTGAACAAATTGGGATTATTATTGCGGCACTTGGTTGTGGAATTGGCTCTAATAATTTCAATCTAGAAAAACTAAGGTATCATCGCATCATTATTATGACGGATGCTGATGTCGATGGCTCTCACATCAGAACATTGCTGTTGACCTTCTTCTTTAGAAACATGCCAGCCTTGATTGAAAATAACTATATATATGTAGCTCAGCCACCGCTTTATAAAGTGACCCGTAAAAAAATTGGCCGTTATATTCATTCAGAAAAAGAGATGGATTCTTATTTACTAGAGTTGGGGATGAGTGATCTGGTCATGCGCTTCAATAAGCTGAATAAAACTTTAGATCCTCAAGAAATGAAACAGCTCTTAGAAGTGATCTTAGATGTTGAAACATTTATTAACTCTATTGAAAAAAAGGGGATTCCTTTTAAAGAGTTCTTAAGCACTACAAATGAACAGGGTCAACTGCCTAAGTATCAAGTTAAATTAATCAATGAATCTCGATTTGTTTATTCAGATACAGAATTTGAAAAGCTTTCTGAGACTCATCAACAAGATCAGCTAGCTGTCCATCACCGAACTCTAAAATCGATTCCTGAAGGTGAAATTACAGAAGAGATGAAAGTCTTTAAGCCGCGCAGATTGTCTTTTGTGGAAATTTATGATGAAGAGCGTTTTGCTGAAATTCAAAAGAACTTGGCACTCTTTAACTTCTCTCTTCCACAGTATACAGATTCTAGCGAGCTAGGCTGTGATCTGATCACTGACAACTCAGCGGTGCATTCAGTCTATACACTCAAAGAAATTGTGGATTTTATCAGAGTTAACGGGCGAAAAGGGATTACGATTCAGCGTTACAAAGGTTTGGGTGAGATGAATGCAGACCAACTTTGGGAGACGACAATGGATCCAGAAAAGAGAACATTAATTAAGATCACACTGCCGGATGCATTGGCAGCAGATTTAATGTTTGCAAAGCTCATGGGAGAGGAAGTTATCCCAAGACGTGAATTTATCGAACAACATGCCCTATCTGTGAAAAATCTAGACATCTAAATGAGGAGAATGTGAGCTCAATGAACTTAAGAGGTTTTGAAAATATCGTATCGCGAAATGTCGAAGATGAGATGAAAGAGAGCTATCTGCGCTATTCGATGTCGGTAATCATTTCTAGAGCCCTTCCAGATGTGCGCGACGGTTTAAAGCCATCTCAACGGCGAATCCTTTATGCTATGAAACTCCTTGGTTTATCACCTGGAGCCAAACACCGTAAATGCGCCAAAATTTGCGGGGATACTTCAGGGGACTTTCACCCTCACGGGGAATCTGTTATTTATCCAACTCTTGCCCGTTTAGCTCAAGAATGGGTGATGCGCTATATGCTCATCAACGGTCAAGGAAACTTTGGTTCAGTCGACGGGGATCCTCCAGCTCAAATGCGTTATACAGAAGCTAGACTTACCGCATACTCGATGGCTTTGATGGAAGATCTTGATAAAGACACAGTCAACATGGAGCCAAACTACGACGAAACAAAAGTAGAGCCTGTTGTTTTTCCAGCAAAATTTCCAAACCTATTATGTAATGGTAGTTCAGGAATTGCAGTGGGTATGGCAACAAATATACCGCCACACAATTTACATGAATTAGCAGCTGCAACAGAGCTAGTTTTGAGAAATCCTGATACGACTATCGATGAAATCATGCAAGTGATGCCAGGTCCTGATTTTCCAACAGGAGGTATTATTTGTGGTTATCGTGGGATTAAAGAGGCATTCCACTCAGGCCGCGGCAAGTTGATTATGAGAGGTGTCATTACTACTGAAGAAAAAGATGAAAGAATCTCATTAATTATTTCAGAATTGCCGTATGGAGTAAATAAATCTAGATTAATTACAACGATTGCTGATTTGATCAACTCTAAGGATATTACTGGAATTTCAGATTTACGCGATGAATCAGACAAGTCTGGATTAAGAGTAGTTGTGGATTTAAAACGTAATGAAGTTCCCGATGTCATCATCAATCAACTTTTTAAATTTACAGATCTTCAGTCGACTTTTGGTTGCATCTTGCTTGCATTAGATAAAGGTCTTCCAAGAGTGATGAACGTTAAGCAGATTATTAGTGCTTGGATTGCTCATCGCATTGATGTGATTCGCAAACGTGTTCGCTATGAATTAAATAAAGCTGAAGCAAGAGCTCACATCTTAGAGGGATATTTAAAGGCCCTTAAGCATTTAGATGAAGTGGTTAAAATCATTCGCTCAAAACCTAATCGAGATGAAGCTAAAGTTAGCTTAATGCAATTTTATGACTTGTCTGAAAGACAAGCCAATGCTGTTTTAGATCTAAGATTATACCAGTTAACTGGACTTGAACAAGATAAAATCAATCAAGAATATCAAGATCTTCTTAAAAAGATTGAAGACTATAAAGCTATTTTAGCTAGTGAAGAGCGCGTTCGCAATATCATTAGTCAAGAGCTTGTGGATATCAGCAGCATTGAAAAATCACCGAGAAAAACACAGATCATTGCTGCTGAAGGCGAATTTAATATGGAAGATTTGATCACTAATGAAGCGGTTGTCGTGACCATTTCACAAGATGATTATATCAAACGTATGCCTATTGACACATTCAAAGAACAGCGCCGTGGAGGCACTGGGATTATTGGTTTTGATATTAAAAAAGCAGAAGACTCTCTTAAAGAGCTCTATGTAGCTAATACTCACGACACGATCTTAGTCTTTACAACTTTAGGTAGATGTTACTGGCTCAAAACGTGGCAAATTCCAGAAGCGGGTAGACGTTCTAAAGGAAGACCGCTTGTTAACATGTTAGAAGATATCCAACCTAATGAGAGAATCTCAACAGTTGTGAAAGTGAGCGATTTTAATGAAGAGCGCTATGTCTTTATGTCAACAAAACTGGGTGTTGTCAAAAAAACAGAATTAAATGCGTTTAATAATCCTCGTCGTAAAGGAATTTATGCCTTAACAATTGACGAAGGCGATGAACTAATAAAAGCTCACTTAGTGACTAAAGGTCAGCAAGTGATGCTCTTTACTGATTTTGGTATGGCGATAAGATTTGATGAGGAAAATGTCAGATCGATGGGAAGAACGGCTCGTGGAGTCCGCGGAATCAGCTTGAAAGAAGGGCAAACAGTTGTCGCCTCTGAAGTGGTTAATGGCGATGAGCAAATCTTAGTTGTTTGTGAAAATGGCTATGGTAAACGCTCTCCGGTTGAAGATTTTAGAAAAACTCAACGCGGTGGAGTAGGCGTTCGTTCAATTATTACCAATGACAGAAATGGTAAAGTTGTTGGAGCTTTATCAACTCAAGACACTGACAGTGTGATTATGATGTCGCTTCAAGGACAAACTATTAGATTTGGTATGGATGATTTAAGAGTGATGGGAAGAGCAACGCAAGGAGTTCGCTTATCACAACTTAAAGATGGAGATAAAATTTCTTGCATCCAAAAAATTGAAGAAGGTCAAGACGTAAAAGTAGAAGAAGCGATAATTGAACAGCCATCATGAGACAATCGGGATTGTTTATTTCATTTGAGGGAGGAGAAGGGGCTGGTAAGTCGACCCTCATTGAGAGTCTTTATCAGAAACTGCTAAGTGAAAAGATTCCCGTCATTAAAATACGCGAGCCTGGCGGAACATCTTTAGGAGATGCTATTCGCCAAGTAATCCTTCATCAAAAAGGCTTTAATATCTCATCCCTGGCAGAAACTCTGCTATTTCTAGCTTCTCGTGCTCAACAAATTGAAGAGACTATTAAGCCTCATCTACAAAAAGGAGATGTTGTGCTTTGTGATCGCTTTAATGACTCTACTATTGCCTATCAAGGAGTGGCTCGGGGTATGGGTAAAGAATTGATTGAAAAACTCTGCAAACTTGTTTGTCAACAAGTGGAACCAAACTGCACTTTTTATCTCGACCTAGACCCTACAGATGGTCTTAAGCGAGTTCATAAAATGAATAAAGGTTGGGATCGGCTAGAAAATGAAAAGTTAGAATTTCACCAAAAAGTTCGACAAGGCTATCTCACTTTAGCTGAGGAAAACAAAGAGCGCATTTGTAAAATAGATGCTTCTTTGAGTACATCTCAAGTTTTTGATCTAGCCTGGAAAAAATTTCTTACGCTTTAATGGCGTTTAAAATTCGGTTCAACATATCGCTTTGAGCATTTATCTCGCTAAATTTATCAATTGTTGTTGCAGTATTGTGAGTGTTGCAAAAAGTGTTCTTGTTGCCATTAACTTCTTCTGATTCACAAAGTGTCTGTTCAACCTGTAAAACAGGATTTGGTCCATTAGCCCCAGAGGTAATAACAAACTCTTCATGACTTTCATATTTACCAGTTAAATAATCACCTTTGCAATCTGCAGTGATGTTCATGTTATAGTGATACTGGTCAAAGGTAACTTTTTCAGTACAAGTAAAAGTGGCAGTTGGATTGGGCTCTGTTTGAGGCTCATTTAGGTTGTTAGCAGGTTGTTGTTTTAAAGGTACAGTGCAATGTATGACTTTATGTGTGATAGCTCCTGTAACTGGATCTATAGATTCTTTTTTATCATAGGTGCAGTGTTGAGGAGTTTCAAGATTTTCAGAGCTGTTACCAAATAATTTACTCAAATTTTCAAAAAGTGTTTTTGCAGCAGTTGCTACAAAAGCAGTCGCATTGGGGAAAAGTGCTTGCTCGGTCAATGGGATGAGATTTGCATTTTGAGTTGCATTCATTAAGTCGCTTTGACATTTGGCATTTTGGTTAGAAAGAGTGGTGTACTCGACATAAGCAAAAGCTGCAGCAGCACAAGAAATGACTGTTAAAATAGGGCCAGTCCATTTAGATAGGCTGCTAAATATCGATTTTGGTTTGCTGTTCAATCCTTTAATAGCAGCCAAAAGAGATTGAAGTTCTTGAGGGTCAATCTGATCTTTATTTGAAGTTTGATTATGTGTCATAGATGGAACTTGTTCATGGCTCGATGAAAGTCGAGTGTTATGAGATTTGCCACTATTTTTAACATCTAAAGGATCTAAAGGATTAGCAACAAATGATGTTGGGAACAAAGTAATTGATTGTGGAGATAGACGAACAGAACTCATATTTTTGCCTCATCTTGAGAGTAATTTCGTCAATGATTTAAAATGAAAATTGTATTAAGTTCAATCTAAAAGCCAAAAGTTATTAAAATAAAAAAGATAGATCTTAAATATCATTCAACAAGGATCTCTTTAGCTTTTGAATAAAATAAAAGATTCTGTATTCTTGCGAAAATTAAGGGATTGCACTTATGAATTTAGCACCACAATCTATTCTAGATGGGTATATTAAAACGCACTCCATCCCGCATGCTGTTGCATTTATTGGAACAGACCAAAAGCTGATGTTGGAATTGGCTAAGGGTTTTGCAAAAAAAATATGGATTAAAGAGGGCGCTCATTCACACAGTATTGACAAATTAGAGCATGGCACACATCCCGACTTCCATCTTTTATCGCCACTTTCAAAAACAGGTGTTTATACCATTGAACAGATTAAACAAGTTTGCTCTCAAGGCATGCTGTTTCCACATGAAGCTCACAAACAATTTTTTATTTTGAAGGATGCAGAAAGAATGCAAGAAGCTGCAGCAAATGCGCTGCTTAAAACATTAGAAGAGCCAGAAACACATTCTATCTTCCTTCTTTTAGTCAGTGAATTTGACAAGCTTTTGCCAACACTTGCCTCGAGAATGCAACGAATTGACTGCCAACCTAAAAGTGCAACTGCTACAAAAAACTATCAACTACTACTGCAAGAATTTTTGGATAAACTTCCAAATCGTTCTTACAATGATCTTTTTTTAGTCTGTGAAGCGATACAGCAAGAGTTGGATAAGCAATTACAAGAAGACGATGCCGATTTAAAGGAAATGTTTTTAGATCAAGAATGCTTTTGTTTGCTCACTCAAATTGAAAAATGGTTTCAGGAGAAAGGAGTTTTGCTTGAAAAAATTTCATTTCAAACCTTCTACAAGATGTTAGATCAAGCTAAACTTGCTCTTGAGCGCTCTGTCAAACTATCGATTTGCTTGGAGCATTTACTGCTAGCGTGGATTAATTAAAGAGGGTGTATGACAAGAAAACCAGTCATCATTATTGGCGGGGGACCTGCTGGATCAACTGCTGCAATTTTATTAGCTCAAGCAGGAATCGAAGTTCTATTATTTGAAAAAGATCGCCATCCGCGCTACCATATAGGGGAGTCAGGGATTTTATCTCTGCCGTTTATTTTAAGGTTAATAGGAGTAGAAGAGACTCTCATTAAAAGTGGAGTGAATCGCAAAGGGGGAGTCTATTTTGATTGGAACCACAAATGGCTGATAAACTGGGGTGATAGCGGAGATTATACTTATCATGTTGAGCGCTCGGAGTTTGATTGTATTTTACTGCAGCGGGCTAAAGAGGTAGGAGTTCAAGTTTTTGAAGAACATAAAGTCGAAGAGATTTTATTTTCAAAGGAGCGCCCAACTGGGGTGATTGTTGAGTGCAATGGACAAAAAAAACAGTACGACTGTGATCATTTAGTCGATGCTTCAGGGCGCTCTGCTCTTTTGGCTCGCAAATACTTTAAATGTCAAAAACCTCTCAAAGCCTTTCAAAATATTGCTCTTTGGGGATATTGGCTCAAAGCTAAAACACCTCATCATTTACCTGGATTTGAACTTGTGGAAGGCTACAGTGACAAGATTGAAAATCCGATTGTCATTAGCTCTATTACTAATGGGTGGATTTGGGGCATTCCTCTTCATAATAAAACGCTAAGTGTGGGAGTTGTTTTATCACAAAAATACTATGACGGCTTAAAAAAAGAACTTTCAAAAGAACAAATTTACACTCAGGCTTTAAATGAATCTCAAACATTTATGGATCTATTAGAGCCAGCCTACCTATTGAGCGATGTCAAGCAAACGGCTGACTGGAGCTATTATACTGAAAAATGGGCAGGAGAGGGCTATTTTGTCGTTGGCGATGCTGCTGTCTTTATTGATCCTCTTTTATCAACAGGGATGACATCAGCGATGCTCAGTGCAGTAAGCTGCGCTGCTTGTTTAAAAGAAATTTATCAAGAAAAGATTTCTTCAGAAAAAATCTATGCTTTTTATGCCGATGATTATCAAAGGCGTTTTTGGAGACTTTCTTTTGTTATAGGGGCTCTTTATACGGCAAAAGGGCATCCTAAAGATTTATTTGCAAAGACACATTCGCTTACTTCTAAAGATCTTCATGGCTCTGCCTTTGACGACATCAAACGATCATTTTCAAGTGTGATTTCAGGTCTTGAGGATTTAAAAGAGCTAACCGCTTTTGATTTACAGCAAATAGCAGGAGAGCGTTTGAAAGATAACTTTAAGCATTATATTAATATTATTCCTCAGATGCCCTATCTGCCGCGCAATTCTATCGAACTGCGCTTTGATCCATTAGGACTTCAAGATGGGGCATCCAGAGTAGATATAAAGACTCATTAAATACTGTCAGTATTATTATTTGCAGCAGCTGTATAATCTACTGTGCTTGTGCGATTACTTTCTGCAAAACTATGTCCATAAGCTTGTACGTGACCACTAACTCCTATAAAAATTCTTTTGCAGTATTCGTCAATTGCATTCGTATACCAAGCTCTCATGCTTTCGATGAATTGAGAATTTTTAGTAGCTATAACTTCATTCAAATTTTTTAAGTTAGATGAATTTTTCAATTCAAATAAATCTTTAAGCTCATTTTCACTCACTAATTGATTATTTCTAATTCTGTCAAAGATGCGAAAAAAAGTATCTAGGTAGTGATGAATAAAAAATAATCTCCCGATTCCTGGGTCACCTGTTTGAGATGTCATGCTCTTGCCAAAGTTGTCCATAATGATTTTGAAAAGAGTTTCAAAATATACAAGATTGTTTTTCTCATTTATGAGTATATCTCGAATAGACGCTAGTAAAAAAGCGTGAAATAAATGGCCTTTGAGTAGCGTTTCTAAATAAAAAGTTTGAGGATAAAGCACATTGATTGCTTGAAATAAATCTAAGTGATTAATAAGCCCATCTTTAATGAGTCTAAAAGCAACAGCTGGTGTTGAAAGAATATACTTATACATTCCTACTGTTTTTAATTTTTGACTTACCGCTGGGTCGGGATCAGAACTGTTTAATTCATTAGAAATATCTTCATCATAGCTATCCCAATTAGAAAAAATGGAACTTGCTGCATTCTGTACGAAATCAACAACTATACTTAAGTGAGGAGTCTCTTTTTTCGTGTATTTGGGTGTGTGCAATAAACCGTGATCTATAAAGGGTTGTTCGCCTGCTTTTATTCCTAAACTTATTACTAGTGCTCTTTGTGGTAAGCCCCATAGATTAGAAAGGGGAGTAGCAATACAATTTGGAGGGCCATCTGAAATAAAAGAAGCCGCATTTTTATATTTAGAAAAATCAAGTCCATATGGAGGGTTGCTGCCAAGTGATAAGAAATTAGCAGAGCTAGCAAACGAGATGGAAGGCTCAACTATAAATTGGCCCCCCATTTCAGCAACTATCCTAAATTTTGGGATATCTTCTAGCGCGGTGACTGCACAAGTTTTGCTTATTCCTGATGGCTGAATAGATAGCTTAGGAGGATTTTGCATTCCGTTAAGATATCCTGAAATATCTTTTGGCGCTGTTGTGCTTGAAAAGATTTTTAGCCATAGTTTTAGAAGTGTTTGTTGAGATACGATTGGTACGGGGCTGTACTTTTTATTTTCAAAACATTTGGCATTAAAAGTCTCTGGTAATGCGGGAGCTTGTTGTTGAGAAAGTTGATGAAGCTGCAGGTAAGTTAGGCCGACATTATTGGTGTGAGTTGTGCAATCGATCTCTTTACTTTCACATTTTGTTAATATAGCTTTGATGAAAGGATCTTTTGAGACATCTTTCATTTTAGTTAGCATCGCTCGAATATGAAGAGGAGTATTTCCTTCACTATCTTTCAAGTGTCCCATATAACGAGTTAAAGGAAGGTCTCTAAAAAGCTGAGTGAGTATTGAGACTCGATTGCCTATGGCAGCAAAGTGATATAGAGAAAGATTTTTAAAATCTACAAATCTATCTTCGAATCTTTTGTAACATTTTTTTGCGATATTTAGTAGCTGATCATCTTGAAATTTTGAATCTATAAAAGCTGCAGCTAAGTCTTCGCATCCTATGTATGAAGAAGAGGAGGAAGGTTGAAGTTGGTGATAGGAAGTTTGAAGAGCTGTGATTGCCTGATTTTCTAAAGATGAAGTCATTTTTTAACCTTATATAATAAAAATTTAGAATCATCAGCTTATGCTGAATAGTTTTAGTAATTAATTTTATTAGTTTCTGAAGAATGATTAGTTTTGAAGATCGAGGGGTGAAATAAAGTTAAATACTTTATGCATAAACGAAGTTTATTGAAAGATAAGACATTTTTTTAATTTAAGAAGTGTTTTAACT
The DNA here is from genome assembly GCA_964548845.1 of uncultured bacterium. Taxonomy (GTDB): domain Bacteria; phylum Chlamydiota; class Chlamydiia; order Chlamydiales; family JAAZZY01; genus CAZJSX01. Next base: position 12,287 of record CAZJSX010000005.1, read on the forward strand.
TTTGAATAATGATGATATCAAAACGCAATGAGTCATTATTTCTCTGCTTGATACGAGACAAGTTTGCCTTCGACAAGACAAAGAATTCGATCGCATGATTTTGCAAAATTCAGATCATGAGTGACTACGATTAAGGTCTTCTTTTCTTCTTTAATATGATTGAGTAGTAAGCTTTGAATGGCTTTGCTCGACTGACTGTCTAAATTACCTGTCGGCTCATCTGCAAAAATAATAGAGGGGTTGTTACAAAGAGCTCTTGCGATACACGCTCTTTGCTTTTCTCCACCTGATAAGGTTTTAGTTAAGTGAGAGCGTCTTTCAAACAAGCCCACCTTTTTTAAAAGCTCTAGGGCTCTTAAATAAGCTTCTGAGTCTTTATGTGTGGGTAATCTGGCAATAGAGGCAGGCATTAACACATTTTCTAGAAGAGTGAGATGTTCTAATAGAAAAAAAGATTGAAAGACAAAACCAATCTCTTGATTTCTGATTTGATTGGAATTGGATAAAGAGGGGCGATCTAAAATAGTTATTTTCCCAGAATCAGGCTTTTCTAGTGTCCCTAAGATATGTAAAAGAGTACTTTTACCAACTCCTGAAGCTCCCATAATGGCAAGTGATTCTTGAGCTTTAACTTCTAAATCGATATTTTCAAATAGAGTAAATGAGGTTGGGTTATTAAAGACTTTAGTGATCGAAGAGGCTTTTAACATTATGGTTAATTCTCCGACTTTAAAATTTCAGTAGGATTGAGTCTCATGGCTTTTATCGCTGGAATAAGTCCTGCAAGCAGTGACAGTATGGTCGTTGCAACAACGACGAACATAAAAGCTTCAAAATTTAAATTAGAGGGGAGTGTTTCTCCGAAAAATGCAGGGTTAAATATAGCATGACCTTGAATTTTATTTAAAAGATCCATGAGTACTTTAATATTTTTTAGTGTCAAATAAGCTGCCATGGTTCCTATCAAACTGCTAAAAAGACCAATAGCTAGTCCACATCCACCAAAAATTAACGCGATGCTTTTTTTACTAGCACCCATCGCTTGTAAAATGCCGATCTCTTTTTTCTTATCATTGACCAGTAGAATTAACATAGAGATGATATTGGTGCACGCGACCATGATGATGATTGCGATCAATGAGAATAGGGTTTTATCAGAAGCAAGTTGCTCAATAAAATCTTTAGCGTACTCATATTCTTTGTAAGTTTTGATTTGCCAAAAACGATCGATTCCTCTTTTTTTAAATTGCTCTTGTAAAAAACTTTTAGCAACATCAGCTTGACCCACTTGATCAAACCAAACATTAATCCCATTGCCAATAAGAGAATCTTTAACTTGAATAGAGGCGTTAATTGTCGAAATAATTTTCTTAGGGGCCAAAATCACTTTGCCACTATTGGGGATTAAGCCTGGGTCATAAAAACCGGCCACATAAATTGGAATGCGCATCTCTTGAATAGATGAGGTGCTTTGTCCATGATATGATAAATAGCCCCGATCACCACACAAAACTCCATTTTCACGGTAAGCTTTGGGAAGTAAAACTCCTTCTCCAACTTCATAGTCAGACGGGAGCATGAGATTGGTGAAGCGCTTTTCCTTTACTTTGAATGCCCAAAATGGAGGTGTCTCTGGCAGAGAGTTAAATTCTGAAATAATCTCTGCTTGTCCTATTTCTAAATCATTAAAAAAGACCTCTTTTGAAAAGGGGTACTTTTGAATTTCACCTTGAATTAGAAATTTTAGATGTGAGGGGAGTTGAGCATTTTTTATTGAAGTTTGAATCAATTGCGCTGGAAATAAAACGTCTTGAGGTAGCTGGAGTTGAAAGTTCTTTAATGGGATGGAACTTTTGTCTAGATAAACTAAGTCTTGATCCAGAAAAATAGTTGCAGTCATGGATTCGATATTTTGACTTAGGTAAGCTTTTTTCAACGCTGATAATTTTTCTAAACTATCTGGGATAATTAAGATGTTTTGTCCCAAATAAAGGGCCTGAATTTTACCCGAATGAGCCAGCATGTCTCTCGGGATGCGGTATCCTTGAGATCCTGTTTTTAAATGGGTGATTTTTGCATATTTTAAGAAATGATCTAATCTTTTTCTAAAGATAGGGCCGCTTAAAATGTCATCTTTTTGCGGTTGGTCTTGTTGAATGTTTTGTGCCGATGATCCTAAAAGACAAAAAATATTTGTCAAATCTTGCATGTTGATCGGCAAAATTGTTTTTTGTAGTCGATTGTTTTTAGGCTCAAATGAAGCCAGATATGCAATTTGTGTTAAAAAGCTTTGTGAATCTGCAAGTGATCCTAAGTTACAGCCATCAAAAGAGCGAAGAAGGCGGAATCTAGCATTAGCAATACTGACCTGGAAGTCACTTGCTGTAATCGTGTAGGGCTTGTTTTTGCTCAATAGCGAGACGCTATCCATGACTTCTTTGACTAAGTCTTTGCCGCTTGTTTGCAGCCAGTACTGTGGAGGTTCTTCGTCAAAAGTAGGATCGTAGCTTGTTGGTGCAGATAACTTTTCTTCAATTGTTTTATAATTATAGTTAGCTTGGTAAGAGATTCCGTCAATTTGGTAATAATCGGAACGATAGTATTCATCTGTTGGCAAAATTTGTAATGGGGCACTTAAAGCAATTAATTTCTCTGTCCAGTTTTTTTCCATTCCGTTGACAACGGATAAAAAAACTAAGACAAGCCAAACGACGACAGTGACAACGAAAATAGAGATCAAAGAGATAATGGAAACAGAGAGCTGTTTGAATCGAGGATAAAGATATTTTTTTATTAACTTGAGTTCAAACATATCTTAAAAAACAAACGCCTCTTCTTTTTCTAGAAAAGGCGTTTGATGCGCGCCTTAAACGCGCTAAAAGGAGGCAATTATTTTAACTATTGAGTTATTTACTATTTTGTCTCTTTAAAAAGCACGTGTTTTTTTAAAGTTTTATCAAATTTTTTGATGACAAGTCGCTCAGGATTTTGTTTTTTATTCTTAGTCGTGTAGTAGTATTGGCTACTTTCTTCACTTTTTAGCTTAATGTTTTCTCTTGCCATAACTTTAATCCCATAAATTTTTATCGAGTAATTATAAATAACTGCAAATTTAAATTACAAGTGAAACTTCAGATCAGGCTCGGGATTCTAGGTAGGGCTTTAAGGTAAAAAGAGTCCGGGTGTTTTTGTTGTATAAATTGCTGATATCCAAGTCCAGCAATCATAGTGGCATTGTCAGAGGCGAGCCCTTTTTTAGGCCAAAGTTGAGGTATATTTGGCATGGCTTCTTCAAACATTTTTTTTAAAGTCTGATTAGAGCAGACTCCTCCGCCAAAAATAAGGGCGTGATAGTTTTGAAGTTCACAGGCTAATAAAGTTTTATTGACAATGTCAGAAAATGCGGCTCTTTGAAAAGAGGCAGCAATATCTTTTTTTTGAATATCAGTTAAGTTAGATGAGGCATGTTTATCTTGATTTTGCCCTTTAACTGCATAGAGTACATTTGTTTTTAAACCGCTAAATGAAAATCCTAATGGATTTTGTTTCACTTGTCCTGCTTTAAAAGAATATTTATAAGGATCGCCGTCTCTGGCTAAATTTTCAATAAAGGGGCCGCCGGGATATGGAAAGCCCAAAAGTGAAGCGACTTTGTCAAAAGCTTCACCAACTGCATCATCAACAGTAGATCCTAAAGTATGATATTTACGAAGCTCTTCAATGTGAACTAAAGCAGTGTGGCCGCCTGACAAAATAAGTCCAAGACAAGGAAATTTTTGTGGTGGGCAGTTCATCATCGATGCATAAAGGTGAGCCTCTAAATGATTCACTCCGATAAATGGTTTTTCTAGTGCAAAAGCCAAAGCCTTGGCTGTATTAAGTCCAATCAAAAGAGCGCCGAGTAGGCCAGGCCCACGTGCACAAGCAATTAAATCGATATCTTCAAGTCTACAGCCCGCTTTATCTAATGCTTGTTGAATGACAACAAGCATCACATCTAAATGTTTGCGACATGCAAGCTCTGGAATGACTCCTCCATGAGCTTTATGAAAATCTTCTTGTGAGTAAATGATATTGGAAAGGATTTCATGTCCTGAGCGCACCACAGAAGCTGCTGTTTCATCACAAGTGCTTTCTATTCCTAAAACTAACATTTGCGCTCAAGCCTTGCTGCAGAATCTTGATCTAAGATCCAAAGAGCTTTGTTTGTTGGTGTTCCCACTTTTTGAGAAGGATATTCAAGTGGTTGATAGGCTCCTTGCAAAACTTTAACAACCATTTCTGCTTTATTCTTTCCAAAAGCAAAAAAGCATATGTGGTGCGCTTGATTGATACAGCGGTAAGTTAAAGTCATTCGGAGTGTATTTTTTTTAGTGACAAAATTCGTTGTGACTAACTGATCTTGAATGGAAAGAGCGCCAGTATGAGGGAATAAAGAGGCGGTGTGGCCATCATCTCCCATGCCAAGCATAATTAAGTCAAACTGAGCGTTTGGAACTTTTTCTAAAATATGTTGTTCATATTTCTTAGCGTTGACTGTAGGATCTTTTTCAACAACCATTCTAAAAATTTGTGTGGGTGCTATCTCCAATTTTTTTAAAAAAGAGTCCATAGCCATTTTATAATTGCTCTCGCTATCTGTTGGCGCAACACTTCTTTCATCGCCAAAGAAAAATAGGATTTTCGACCAGTCAATGCGATTTTTATTTTGCTCTTGCGCCAACTTTTCAAAAATAGCTTTTGGCGTACTTCCTCCAGAAAGGGCAACAGTAAATAATTGTTTTTGGGCAATAGCAGCATTAGCAAGCTCAATAAAGTATTCGGCAGAAAAATCAATGGCCTCTGAATCACTATTTAAAATAGCAATATTGCGGCGCATATCTAGTGATTGAATTTTGGATGCACAATTGCTCATACGAGGCCTTGAATTTTAGCTAAGATGTCTAACATTTGTATGTAATGTTGACTTGTCTCTTTATAACAAATTTCTTTAGCTAAAAAAATCTCCCATTTAGTTTTCATAAGAGTAACATTATAAACGCTATTTGGTTTTCCTTCATCTTTAATTTCTATGTGAATGCGGCTATCTTGGGGAGGGGATGTAAAGTAAAATTTTTTTTTGACATCTGTTTCCATTTCAATGGATAAGATAGTCCCTGTTGGAGTTCCTAGTTGGCAAGCTGTTTCAGAAATATGGACAGCAATCTCTTTATTTTGTCCCTGGTACTTAATCACTTTTTCAAGAGGACTGTTTTGGTAGTTGATGAATTTCCAGCCAAGTTGAGAGGCAAGCCAGGCATGTAAATAATGAACTTGAAAGTGATTGTGCCCAAAAGAGGGGGTAGGGGTCGAACAAAAAGAGAGATTTATTTTTTTAATCTGATGGAGATAGGGGGTCATTTCTCTAGTTGAAAAAAGGGCTTTTAAAACTCCTTTCCATTCTTCTAAATAAACCCAATTGAGATCAGCTACGTCTAAATTAGGGTGAATGATATTTTGAAGTAATTTTACAGAGAGTTGTTGTAAGTTTTTACTGCATTCGGAGTGAAAAATCAGTCTTTGTGACATTTGCTTTAGTGGGGCAAAAAGAGGGTGATTTAAAGTAGGATCTTGCCCCCATAAAAGATAAATGGGCAAATCAACGATAACGTGTTCTAAAATTAAATGATGGATCTGCTCAGTTGTATCTCCTGAAGTCTCGATATAAATTTTATCACACACTACTTGTGGGCTGTCGCCATTTTGAATAGTCTTTGCAGCAATTGATGTTTTTAAAGAGATCTCTTTGTTTGCTATATCCTCTTCAACAAAAATAATACGGCAAGGAAAGCGCTGGATAATCTGATCGACTATATTTAGAAAAAATTGAATTTTGTCATTTTTATGAACATAGACAATCAAATTAAATAAGGAAGCGCGAAGTTGGTTGTTTTGCTTGTGCACCTCTTCTAACTTATCGAGCTCTTTTTGAATGTCTTTGGGATTGACGTTAATATAAGATGTCATAAAAACAGTTAAACCATTCTCCAGTTGCGAGCTGATTTGTGTAATAGTTTTTCGGCTTCACTTGGTCCCCATGTCCCTGCTTTATAC
>CAZJSX010000006.1:0-17576 GCA_964548845.1 uncultured bacterium
ATGCCAGGCGTTTTGATGTTAGAAGCCTTGGCTCAGACAGGAGGAATCTTAGTTCACCAAAAGGGTTTTACTGAGAAAAGTGCTGTTATTCTAAATGTTAACAATGCTAAATTTAGAAATCCTGTTAAACCGGGTGATATTTTGATGTTGCATGCCGAAGGGCTATATGTCTCTAGCAAAGGGGGACGTATTAGAGGTAGAGCAATGGTAGGAGATAAAATTGCGGTAGAAGTAGAGCTTGCTTTTGCTCTACGCGATAAGAATCAAATTTAACACGAAGAATAACATGTCTAATATACATCCAACAGCAATCATAGAATCTGGCGCTAAAATTGGCGACGACGTGACTATTGAACCCTATGCAATTATCAAGCAAAATGTCGAGATTGGCAATCGAGTAACTATTAAATCTCATGCCTATATCGATGGACATACCTCGATTGGAGATGGAACTATCATTTGGCCTTCAGCGAGTATTGGCACTCAGACACAAGACTTGAAGTATAACGGTGAGGTTACTTATGTCAAAATTGGCAAGAACTGCCATATTCGTGAATTTGTAACTATTAACTCTTCAACACATGAAAACTCAGTTGTAGAAGTTGGTGATGAGTGTCTCATTATGGCTTATTGTCATATCGCTCATAACAGTAAAATTGGAAACCGAGTAGTTATGAGTAACTGTGCTACTTTAGCAGGCCATGTGACTATTGGCAATGGAGCTATTATTGGCGGGTTTGCACCAATTCATCAAAACGTTCGCATAGGAGACTATGCCATGGTCGGTGGTATGAGCCGAGTCGGTCATGATATCCCTCCATATACTATTGGAGCTGGAATACCATACCGTTTAGGTGGTATTAATGTTGTGGGACTTAAAAGACGAGGAGTTCCTCTCGAAGTACGCAACGCTTTAAGTCGACTGTTTAGAATTTTTTACCGATCAGATCTGAAAAGAATTGAAGAAGCTCTTGCTATTGCAGATGAAAAATGTGAAAAAATACCAGAGATTCAAAACTGGTTAGATTTTTGCAGACATCCTTCACGTCGTGGATTGATGGGTTACCAAGCTTTAACATAAATCGAAATGAAAGTTGTTTTTTTTGGTACTCCATTTTTTTCTGCTCAAATACTCAAGTATTTGATTCAAAAAAACGTGGAAATTATTGCAGTTGTCACACAGCCAGATAAAGAGCAGGGCAGGAACTTGAAACTTCAAGAGCCTGCTGTAAAAAAAATAGCTAAGGAGTTGATCCCAGCTATTCCAATTTTACAGCCCCATAAGATTTCAACACCCGAGTTTACCGAATATCTTCTTTCACTAAATGCTGACATTTTTGTTGTTGTTGCCTTTGGTCAAATCTTTCCTGAAAAGCTTTTAAAAATGCCCCGTTTAGGATGTATTAATGTCCATACAAGTTTACTTCCTAAATATCGCGGAGCGGCTCCTATTCAACGTTGTATTTTAGCCGGGGAAAAAGAGACAGGGGTGACCATTATGTATATGGTTAAAGAGCTCGATGCTGGGGATATTCTCGCTGTTGAAAAAATAGCCATTGGTCCTACTATGAATGCACTGGAGCTAACGGTAGCTCTTTGTGAAGTATCTAAAAAACTTCTCTATGACACCATGCTGAAATTGAATTTGAAACAAATTCATCCGATTGAGCAAGATCATTCTGGGGTAACTTATGCTAAAAAGATAACACCTCAAGATGGGCAGATTCAATGGGGGAGCCATACAGCTGAGGAGATCTATCGACAATATCGAGGAGTAACCCCAGCACCTGGCGCTTGGTGTTTGGTGTCTATTCGGGGTAAAAGTTTGCGTTTAAAAATCACAGGGATGCATTTGAGTCAAAAGTCAGGGGAACCTGGTCATATACTGTCTTATGACTCTGAGGGAATTGTGATCGCTTGTAAACAAGGAGCGATTCAAATCACTCAATTGCAACTTGAAGGTAAGTCTGTTGTTGCTGCCTCAGAATTTGTTAAAGGGTATAGCTCTAAAGATTTTTCATTTACCGAAGCTCTTTGAGAGTACTGATCAATAAGCTGAGTGAACCACTCAATATTTAATTCATGAATCACTTGATTTACATTTCCTTGAGGTAAATGACGGCTTTTTGAAGCAGCTATAACTCCATTTTTGGCATCAATTGCAAAATAGTGGTGATTAGCTAATTCTGAAAAGAGTTGATAGTCCATTGCAAAATCATCAGATGGGAAAAATTCAAGAACTAGTGAATTCGACGGCAAGAAAAGCTCATGAGTCAACCCATTGCCATGAACACCAATTAAAATTTTAGTATTACGAATAATTTGAATTTGTTCTGCAAAAGTTAAATTTTCAAACTTTACAGACTTTAGAGTGTATTGAGGAAAAGAGGTCTCTAGTGTAGTCAGTAACTGTTTTTCAATTTTAGGATCTAGAAATCTTCTGCTAGATCTTTCTATATATGTAATGTAAGGCTTTTTTTGAATGCAAGAATAGGTTTTAAGATGATTGAAGAGCGCATCTCTAATTTCTTGAATATACTCGGGTTTGATCAATTTTAGATGCCCTATGAGCATCTTATTATATTGATTGGCTTCTTTAGATTGATGACAGCTTAATCTATCAACAATAATGGCATTCTCAAATTGAATTAAATTATTTTTAGACAAGTTGATGAAGTCAGACTTATTCATCACTTTGGCATGTGGTAGTAGTGCTGTAATCAAATGATATGAAGTGAGGTTAGATCTGCCTTCCCAATGATTGAGATCCATAAAAATAATATTTTGAATTTTATCTAAAGAACAATGTCTGAATGCACTCCATCCTAAAATAAATTCTTCACAAAAATGAAAGTAATGAGTTTGCATGCTTTTTGTTTCATGGCTCGAACAGAAAATTAAAGTTGTCCCATCTAGATATATCCCATGTTGCTGAGGGTGCTCATCATCTATAGATGGAGATGCTGTAAAGTAATAATTGTAATGCGCATCTTTATCTAAAATGGTTTCAATAGCCATCTTATCTGCAGGTTGCGAAGAGACAAATGTAAAATGATTTTTATTAAAAAATAAATTTTTAAAGACGGATAGCCCTGGAGACTCCATCGATATAATAGAAGAAGGGGATGGTTTAATTTCTGTGACTAAATTTGCATGCTGTGAATGGGGAGGAGTTTGCTCATCTTTTAAAAGTTTTTTATAACTGATAACCGAAAGAGTGACCAAGCTTAGGAGGACAAAAAGAGAAAAAATGCTTATAAAATTTTTTAAAATTTTGCTGGAAGTGATTAAGTGTGGTTTTTTCATAAAATTTCCTTTTAATATACAGGCAAAAGTGGTAATTTATTCATCTAAAATAAAAAGTGAATCTTTTTTTAGAGAGAAGTGGTCAAAATAATTGTTAAACAAACGGCATCTTACGGCTTAGCAGAATTAATTTGCATCAGCGATTTTAATTCAAAATGTAAGATTCGGGAAAGTTCGCACGAGAAGATTGAATTTTAGTTGTGTTAAAATTGTCTCTTTTGTTAAATTTTTCGTTTCCAATTACCAATTGGACTCAAATAAAAAGATTAATCCTGTTTTCAGCGAGCAACTAGGTAGATTGATGAGACAAAAACATACAATTAAACTTATGGGTAAAAAAATTGGCATGACGACTATCTTTGATGAAGATGGTTCAGTTGTTCCATGTACTGTAATTTCTATGGAGCCAAATGTAATTTCGCAGGTCAAAACTGCCGAGACAGATGGTTACAGTGCGATTCAGTTAGCCTTTGATAAGGTTCAAGGAAAGAATGCTAAAAAAGTCGAAGAAAAGGTCAAAAAAGGTCCTTTTGGTCACTTTAAAAAAGCCAATGTTGATGCAAGACGCTTTGTGAAAGAGAGTCGTGTAACAAAAGCTGACGATTATCAGCTTGGACAAGAGCTAGGAGTTTCATATTTTGAAGACTCTAAGTTTGTTGATGTTCAAGGTGTGTCGAAAGGAAAAGGCTTTCAAGGGGTAATGAAAAAGTATGGTTTCTCAGGTGGGCCTGCAGCTCACGGTTCTGGATTCCATCGCCATGCTGGTTCTACTGGTATGCGTTCAACTCCGGGTCGCTGCTTTAAAGGTGGTCCACGCGCCTCTAGAATGGGTGGTGAAGTGACGACAGTTCAATCTTTAAAGGTTGTTCTAATTCAAACTGAAAAGAATGTCATCCTTGTTAAAGGGTCGATACCAGGTAGCCTCGGAGCACTGGTTTATGTCAACAAGTCGATTAAAAGAGCTTAAATGGTACTTATGATCAAGTTATTAAAATACAATATCGATGCGAAACAACTTAAAGAAGTTGAAGTAAGCGTAGAAGATCTTTCTAAAGAGGTTCATCCTCAAGCAGTCAAAGACTATATCGTGGCGCTTAATCACAACCAACGTCAATGGTCTGCTTTTACAAAAGGTCGCAGTGAAGTAAATCACTCGAAGAAAAAACCTCACCGTCAAAAAGGAACTGGTAACGCTAGACAAGGTTTCCTTGGAGCTCCTCAGTACAAAGGTGGTGCGTGCGTTTTTGGACCAAGACCTAAATTTGACCAAGGTGTCAAAATTAATAAAAAAGAAAGACAAGCGATTATTAAACATTTAATTTCGCAAAAAATTAAAGAATCTCAATGTATCGTTTTATCTGATACTGAAATGAAAAAACCTAAGACAAAATTGATTGCTGATTTTCTTAAAAAATGCACTCTAGGAAAACGGGTTTTATTCGTTGGTGAAGTAGAAAGAAATACAGAGTTAACTGAAGTTAAGAATGTAAAAGAACGCAAGCATTTTAACTTTCAACTCAGTTTGAGAAATTTACCTAAAGTAGAATTTTCACTAATCGATTCAATCAATGGATATCAGTTAATGAAAGCAACGCAGCTCGTGTTTACTGAAACGGGTTTAAAACAATTTTTGGAGCAAAATAAATCATGAGCCAACATTTCGAAGAAAAAAATCCATTTCATATCATCAAGTCAAGACACATCACTGAAAAATCTTTGATGTTACAAGAGCTACACCGCAGTGAAAGTAATGCATGTGTTAAGAAATGTCAGACTCCAAAGTATGTTTTTTTAGTAGATAAAAAAGCGACTAAAACACAAATCGCATCTGCAATTGAACAAATTTATGCAGAAAAGAAAGTGAAAGTTGTTGGAGTCAACACGATTACAATTAAAGCAAAACCAAAACGTGTTAGAGGATTAGCTAAATACGGTAAAGGTCCAGCAATTAAAAAAGCCATAGTCTCATTAGATGTAGGCGATATCATCGAGAATTAGAGGATAATTAAGTTATGCCAAAAAAATACCGACCAATTACTCCAGGGCAACGCCAGCTAGTATTGCCAACTAATAATGAGTTAACTAAAGCTTCTTCAACTGGTAAGGCTTTGGTCAAGCCAACTAAAAGTTTGTTGACTCATAAGACAAGAATTAACGGAAGAAACAATAATGGTCACATCTGCTGCCGTCACAGAGGTGGAGGTGCTAAAAGACATTACAGAATTATCGATTTTAAGAGAGATAAAGAAGCAATTCCTGCAAAAGTAGCTTCTATTGAATACGATCCAAATCGCTCAACACATATTGCTCTTCTTAATTATGTTGATGGTGAGAAAAGATACATTCTAGCTCCGCAAGGATTAAAAGCTGGAGATATCGTTGCAACTCAAACAACAGCTCCATTTAATGTGGGATGCTGTTTACAGCTTAAGCATATCCCTCTTGGTACGTTTGTTCACAATGTTGAAATGCGTCCAGGAAAAGGTGGCCAATTAATAAGATCAGCAGGGAGTTCTGCTCAGCTTATGGCTCTAACCACAGACTATGCAACTTTAAAAATGCCTTCAGGCGAAGTGAGAATGGTTCCTGCTAATTGTAAGGCAACTATTGGATCACTTTCAAATGCTGAGCATAATCTTCGAGTAGAAGGAAAAGCAGGAAGAATGAGATGGAAGGGATTCCGTCCAACCGTTCGTGGAACAGCGATGAACCCAGTCGATCACCCACATGGTGGTGGTGAAGGTAAACACAACGGTTATATTCCTCGTTCGCCTTGGGGAGTAAAAGCAAAAGGATTTAAAACCCGTTGCAAGAAGAAATCAACTAAACTAATTGTGAAAGACAGAAGAAAATAAGGATTTAGAATCATGGGAAGATCTTTGAGAAAAGGCCCTTTTGTTGACCATCATTTAATGAAAAAAGTCAAAGACCTCAATAAATTGGGTAGTAAAAAAGCAGTAAAGACTTGGTCGAGAAGATCGATGATTATTCCTGATATGGTTGGTCATACTTTTGAAGTTCACAATGGTAAAAAGTTTTTGTCTGTATTTGTATCGGAAAACATGGTGGGACATCGCCTAGGTGAATTTTCACCAACGCGTATCTTTAAAGGACACCCACAAACTAAGTAAAGAGAGAATATATGCAGCTTGCTCATTCAAGATCAAAATATTTAAGAATTAGCCCCCTCAAAGCACGCTTAGTTGCGGATTTGATAAGGGGGATGTCTGTGGCAACGGCAAAAGCTCAACTTGAGTTTAGCGGTTTAAAAGCAGGCAGAATGTTTACAAAAACACTCGACAGCGCTGTTGCGAATATGGAAATGCAATTCGATGTGAAACGTGAAAACATGAAAATTGTAGAAGTTAGAGTAGATGAAGGTCCTCGTTTAAAAAGGGCTAAGGCAAGAAATAAAGGCGGTCGTTCACCCATTATCAAACGGATGAGTCATTTTACGATCGTAGTAGGAAGCGATAAGGAGTAACTACATGGGCCAGAAAGTCTGTCCAATTGGATTTCGTTTAGTCAGAAATAAGAAATGGCGATCAGTTTGGTATGCTAATAAGCAAGAGTACGGAGATTTGCTGATTGAAGATTTTAAAATCAGAAAATATCTCAAGAAAAAAGCAACTTGTGAAGGCGCTTCTAGATTCATTATTAAAAGAATGAGTGAAAAAGTAGAAGTGACTATCGTAACTGCTAGACCAGGACTTGTGATCGGAAAGAAAGGAACTGAAATTGATGTTCTGAAAAAAGAATTAAGTCAATTAACAGGCAAAGAAGTTTGGGTCGAGATTGAAGAAATCAAAAGACCTGATTTAGATGCATTGTTAGTTGCTGAAGGAATTGCTAAGCAAATCGAAAGACGTGTGGCGTATCGCCGAGTATTGAAAAAAGCAATACAAACGTCTAGAGAAGCTGGTTGCCACGGGATCAAAGTTATGATTTCTGGTAGAATTGGTGGTGCTGAAATTGCAAGAAGCGAGTGGTACAAAGAAGGATCAATCCCTCTTCATACTATTAAAGCAAATATCGATTACGCACAAGCGAGAGCTGAAACCACTTATGGTACAATTGGTATAAAAGTTTGGATTCATACTGGTGAAGAGATACTGTTAGAGAAGGTAGGAGCTTAATATGGCGTTGATGCCCAAAAAAACCAAGTTTAGAAAGCAGCAAAAGGGACAATACGCAGGTCTTAGCAAAGGTGGTAACTTTGTAGATTTTGGAGATTTTGGAATTCAAGTTCTTGAAAGAGGCTGGATTACGAATACTCAAATAGAAGCATGCCGTGTTGCTATTAACAGAATGTTCCAGAGAAAAGGTCGAGTTTGGATTAGAATTTTTCCAGACAAACCAGTTACAAAAAAACCTGCCGAAGTCCGTATGGGTAAAGGTAAAGGAAACGTTGAAAAGTGGGTTGCAGTAGTAAGACCAGGAAAAATCTTGTTTGAAGTGGCTAACGTTCCTAAAGAAATAGCTCAAAGTGCATTGGGCAGAGCCGCTGCAAAATTAGGTCTAAAAACACGTTTCGTTGAACGGCTAGAAAGGGTGTAATAAAGTTATGGCATTACTAAAGAAAAAAACAAAAGAGACTAAAGGAAATACAGTTCAAGATTTGGAAGTACAATATCGCGAAACTGCAAAAAACCTTTTCAATCTTAAGAATGAGTTTCAAATTAATAAAAAGTTAGACAAGCCGCATCTTTTAAAGAAATATAGAAAAGATATTGCTCGTACACTAACTGAAATTAATATGAAGAAAAAAAATCAAAGTGAGAGTCAACAATAATGCAAGACCAAGAAATGCAAGGCCAAGATTTAAAAGCTAGAGGTCAACGTCGTGAAAAAGTTGGCGTTGTTTCATCTGACAAAATGGACAAAACTGTTGTTGTTAAGGTTGAAAGAACCTACAGACACCCAGTTTATGAAAAGGTCATTACTCGCTTTAAAAAATATTATGCGCACGACGAATCAGACAGCATCAAAAGTGGTGATAAAGTTTTGATTAAAGAGTGTCGCCCTTTTTCTAAAATGAAAAAGTGGTTAGTCGTTAAAAAATTAGAAGGATAATTAAAACATGTTACAGCAAGAATCGCAGCTTCTAGTCGCTGACAATACAGGTGCTAAACGAGTCAAATGCTTTAAGGTTATTGGTGGATCAAGAAGAAGATATGGCTCTGTAGGCGATATTATCATTTGTTCTGTCAAAGAGTCTACTCCAGGAGCTACTGCTAAAAAGGGTAGTGTAGTTAGAGCTGTTATCGTAAGATCAACTAACTATATCAAGAGAAAAGATGGATCAAAACTAAGATTTGATACGAATAGCTGTGTCATTATTGATGAAAAAGGCAATCCAAAAGGAACACGTATTTTTGGACCTATTGCTCGTGAAGTTAGAGAGCGTGGTTATCTTAAAATAAGCTCTTTAGCCCCAGAAGTGATATAAAGTTTAGGAGAAAATGTGATGAAAAAGTGGATTAGATCTGGCGACAAAGTATTAGTAATTGCTGGTAATGAAAAAGGCAAAATTGGCGAAGTGGTTGCAAAAAGCGGCGACACCATTTTAATTAAAGGTGTTAACGTTAGAAAAAGACACATGAAGCCCCAAGGCCAAGAGAAAAGCGGCAAGATTGTTGAAATGGAAAAGCCAATTCACATCTCTAACGTTAAACTATGTATTGAAGAAGATCCAAAAGCTAAGATCAAATTGAAAGTTGGACCGAAAGATCAAAAAGAGTTGGTACTAATTCAAAACGATAAAACAAAAGTTTACAGAAACATTTTAAAGCCAGCAAACGGCAAAAAATAAACAAGTAAAAAAGTTATGACGACATTAAAAAATAAATACAAAACTGAAATTGTCCCTTCACTAACAGAGAAGTTCGGCTACAAAAACATCATGCAAGTACCAAAACTTAAAAAAGTGGTTATTAGCATGGGGCTTGGTCAAGCATTAAAAGATAAAAATGCTGTTCAAGATTGTATCGATGAAATCACTGTATTATCTGGACAAAAACCTTTATTGACTTATGCAAAAAAGGCGATTTCAAATTTCAAGCTAAGAGAAGGTCAAAACGTTGGTCTTAAGGTAACTCTTCGCGGTGACAGAATGTATGATTTCTTATATCGTTTTATTCATATTATTGCTCCTCGTATCCGCGACTTTAGAGGATTTAGTCCAAAAGCAGACGGAAGAGGAAGTTATTCATTGGGAATTGATGATCAGCAAATTTTCCCTGAAGTTAACTTAGACAAAGTAAAAAGAGCTCAAGGGATGAACATGACTTTTGTAACGTCAGCTCATCATGATGCTGAATGTATAGAATTACTAAAACAGATGGGAATGCCCTTCAAAAGTACGGAAAAGTAGGAAGTATTATGAGTGATCCAATAGCAGATTTACTAACTAGAATTAGAAATGCATCAAAAGCTCAAAAGAGATACACCGATGCTCCCTATTCAAAAGTTAAAGAGCAAGTTTTAAAAGTTCTTTGCCAAAAAGGATTTATCGATAGTTACAAACACATTAAAGAAGATAATAACAAAGCTTCTTTAAAAATATTATTGAAGTATGACGATCTTCGGATGCCGATTATCAAATGCCTAAAACGCAAATCGAAACCGGGACTTAGAAAATACGTCAATGCTAGAAGCATACCTAGAGTACTGGGCGGGATGGGAATTAGTATTATTTCTACATCATCTGGAATTATTGACGGTGAAGAAGCGAAACGACGAAACTTGGGTGGAGAACTACTCTGCCTGGCATGGTAAAAGGTTAGGAGATATATTGTATGTCAAAGATAGGTAAGCAGCCGGTCGAAATTCCTAAGGGAGTTGAGTGCAAAATCGACAAAGAAGTTTTAAACGTTAAAGGACCTAAAGGTCAACTGACTTTACGTGTTGAAAACAACATTAAGGCTCAAATCAATGCTGATGAATTAGTCATGATCGTTGATTCAGAGATGTCCAATTTAACAAAGTTTCAAGGCTTGTACAGAGCTTTGGTTCAAAATATGATGATTGGAGTGACTAAGGGTTTTTCAAAGCAATTAGAATTAAAAGGTGTTGGATATAGAGCAGCTGTACAAGGTACAAATATAAATTTTCAATTGGGATTCTCTCATCCAACGCTCATACCTATTCCTAAGGGGATAGAAGTTAAAGTAGAAAATAACGTTTTAATTACGGTGAGTGGAATTGACAAGCAACTTGTTGGTCAATTTTCTGCTGAACTTCACCACCTACGTAAGCCAGAGCCTTACAAAGGAAAAGGGGTTCACTATGTAGGTCAATTCTTAAGACGCAAAGCTGGTAAAGCAGCTGCTAAAAAGTAAATTAGTAGGGATATGAATTATGGAAAGTGGTGTTCGTAAAGCGCTAGAAAGAAAGAAAAAGCGAGTTTTCAGAATTCGTAAGAAAATTATTGGAACGGCTGCCCGTCCAAGAATGTGTATTACAAAGACAAACAGACAGTTATTTGTTCAACTTATCGATGATACTGAGCAAAAAACTTTAGTTAGTATGTCGACGCTAAGCAAAGAATTTTCTGAATCTAACAAAGACTCTTGCAATATTAAAACAGCAAAGCAACTTGGTGACATTATTGCACATTTGGCTACTGAAAAAGGGATCAAGCAAGTCTCATTAGATCGCAGAGGAAATAAATACCATGGACAACTTGCTGCTATCGCTGACGCAGTAAGAAAGAAAGGTTTAGAATTATAATTACAAGTAGAGTGTTATGAGTACAAAAAAGCATCACAGACAATCAGTTGAAAACTTTTCTACTGAATTTCAAGAAAAAGTTTTGTTTATAAACCGCTGCGCTAAAGTCTTAAAAGGCGGACGTAAGTTTAGTTTTTCTGCTCTGATTTTAGTCGGAGATAGAGAAGGGCATGTCGGTTACGGCTTTGCTAAAGCGAACGAACTTTCAGATTCGATAAGAAAAGGTGGAGATGCTGCACGTAAGAGCATCATGACTGTAAAAAGAGATAAATCAACAATTCCTCATGAAATACAAACAAGTTATGATGGAGCTGTATTGCTTTTAAAACCAGCACCTGAAGGTACTGGAATTATTGCCGGATCAAAAGTTCGTGCAATCTTAGAACTTGCAGGAATCAAAGACGTTGTTGCTAAAAGTTTAGGTTGCAGTAACCCTATGAACTTGGTTCGCGCAACATTTAAAGCATTAGAATTAATTCGCACAAGAGAAGAATGTTTGAAAATTAGAGGAGTTGTTTAAATGAAACTCGAAAGTTTAGGCACAAGAATTCAAAGAAAGAGAAAGCGTGTAGGACGTGGTCCTGGTAGTGGTCTTGGAAAAACATGCGGACGTGGCGAAAAAGGGGCAGGTTCAAGATCAGGCTACAAAAGACGTTATAGCTATGAGGGTGGCGGATTAAGATATTTCATGAGACTTCCAACTAGAGGTTTCACAAGAGGCCGCTTTAATAAAGAAGTTCTAGATGTTGTTAATTTAAGTCAAATTGACCAAATGTTTAGTGATGGCGAAGTTGTTACTGCTGATTCTCTAAAAGATCGAGGATTTATTTCTGGACCAACTCATGGCGTAAAACTTTTAGGCCATGGCGAATTAACTAAAAAAGTTGCAATTGAATTAACATCATATTCTAAAACTGCAATTGAAAAACTAGAAGCTGCTAAAATCAAGTACTCAGTAGTATAAAATGATTCAAAGTCTTAAGCGTATTTGGTCGATACCCGACCTTAAAAAGAAGATAGTTTTTACTTTTTTGATGCTAATGGTCGTCAGAATAGGTTCTTATGTCTCTGTTCCTGGTATCAATGGCGAGTTAGCGCTAAACTACTTTAAATTCGCGACTAAAGGCGGACAGAATCTTTTTCAATTACTAGATATTTTTTCTGGTGGTGCATTTGGACAAATGACTGTTGTCGCATTGAGCGTAATGCCTTACATAACAGCTTCAATTGTAATACAACTTCTAGTTGCTGTAGTTCCAAGTTTACAAAGAGAGATGAAAGAGAATCAAGAAGCTGGCAAGAAGAAAATCAGCAAGTGGACTAGACTCTTTGCTTCAATCTTATCGATGTTCCAAGCAACTCTATTGGCTAGGTACGCTATACAGATGAACTCTTCTCATCCAGGAATTATTGTGGATGAGCTTTTCAGACTCCAAGTTTTTGGCATCCCATTATTGTTTTATTTGATCGTTATAGCCGCTATGACAACAGGTACACTTTTCTTAATGTGGGTTGGAGAACAAATCACTGAAAAGGGTGTCGGAAGTGGAATTAGTTTAATTATTGCTGCTGGTATTCTTTCACAGATTCCAAGTGCAATTGGCCTTATTATTAAACAATTAAATTTACAGTCGCAAACAGCAGGGCAAATGTCGATTACCTCTGTGGTAGTCCTTTCATTAGTTTTTGTTCTTGTAATCATGGCCACAATTTTAATTATAAAAGGTCAAAAAAATATTCCAGTTCAGTATGCCAGAAGAATGGTGAACAACTCTGATACAGCGATTGAGCTTTCTCATCTACCTCTGAAAATAAACTATGCTGGAGTTATACCAGTCATTTTTGCATCTGGGTTGCTTATGTTCCCTGCAACAGTTGCTCAATTACTGGGCGGAGCGACGTCAGGCTCTTGGTTTGCTACAATAGCTAGTAGTCTAATGCCAGGAACGACACTGTACACGACAGCCTATGTACTGTTAATAATTTTCTTTACTTATTTTTGGACAGCGACTCAGTTCCATCCAGAGCAGATCGTCTCTGATATGAAAAAAAATGGTGCTTTCATCCCTGGAGTTAGACAGGGAAAACCAACGCAAGACTATTTAGAAGCTACAATGAATCGAATCACCTTAATTGGGTCGATTTTCCTATCACTTATTGCAATCCTGCCGACGTTGGTAAATAAAATATTAAATGTTGATGTTGTGATCAGCCATTTTTTTGGCGGGACTTCATTACTAATCTTAGTCGGAGTAGTTTTGGATACTGCGCAGCAAATTGGCTCTCAGTCACTTACAAGTAAGTATGAAGGAATGTTAAAACGAGGCAGTTCCAGGCTAAGATAAGGATTTTCATAAAATTCCTATTTATGCTAAACTCGTTAAGCTTTTTTAAAAAAAAATACAGATGAATCATTGGGAGTTACAATGACACGAATTCTAGGGATAGATATACCTGACAATAAAAGACTAGAGATTAGTCTCACGTACATTTATGGTGTTGGCCGCAAGCGCTCAAACGATATTATTAAAAAATTAAATTTAGATCCAAATATACGGACGCACAGATTAAGATCTGAAGATATTTCAAATATCACAACTTTACTACAGAAAGAATATGTCGTTGAAGGGGATTTAAGAAGACAAGTCCAAAATGATATTAAGCGACTAATTAGTATTAACTGTTACCGTGGCACAAGACATCGTTCCAATCTCCCTGTGAGAGGACAGCGCACCAGAACTAACGCCAGAACGAGAAAAGGCAAGAAGAAGACAATTGCCGGTAAGAAAAAAGCGCCAGGTCCAAAATAATTGAATATAAAAAGGAGTTAGAACTTGTCTAAGCAACAACCACAACAAACAACAATGAAAAAGAAAGAGCCAAAAGTTAAGAAGAAAATTTTGCGCTCAGTACCTGCTGGAATCGTCAATGTTAAAGCGACGTTCAACAACACTATCGTTTCTATTTGTGACCCAATGGGCAATGTAATTTCATGGGCCTCTGCTGGTAAAGTTAACTTTTCGGGATCGAGAAAATCATCTGCCTTTGCAGCGACTGTTGCAGCACAAAATGCAGCTAAATCAGCAATGACTAGAGGACTGAAAGAAGTTGAAGTGAATTTAAAAGGTCCAGGTGCAGGACGTGAATCAGCTGTGAGAGGACTTCAAAGTTCTGGATTGCTGATTACAATTATAAGAGATAAGACACCTGTACCACATAATGGTTGTCGTCCACGCAAAAGAAGAAGAGTATAAACGTCTAATATAAAATCTATTGATCGAGTGAGGAGATCCTTTCATGGCTGTACTGTATAGTAAATTTGAAATGCCTGAGAAAATCGCAGTTGAAGAAGCGAGTGATAACTACGGTAAGTTTGTAACTGAACCTTTTGAAAGAGGTTTTGGACACACTATCGGAAACTCACTACGCAGAATGTTGCTAACTTCAATTGAAGCTCCAGCCATTATATCTGTTTTCATCGAAGGTATCCCGCATGAGTACATGGCAGTGGAAGGAATCATTGAAGATGTAACAAATATCATTCTGAATATTAAAGGTATCAAGTTAAGACGCCTACCGATTGATGAGAATAATGACAATGTGAACTCTCATCACAAGATTACAACTACACTTGATATTACAGAGCAACTTTTGCAAGCAAACAAAGGTTCTTATGAAGTCAGAGTTAAAGATCTTATCAAAACAGATATTTTCGAAATTGTTAATCCTGAAATGAGAATCTTTACAGCGACTCAACCAATGAAGAGAAGATTTGTATTTAGAATTGCTTATGGAAGAGGATATGTCCCTTCTGAAAGACATCTAATTGCTGATAAAGTTCCTGGTGAAATCGTTGTTGACTCGGCATTCTCTCCAGTAAAACATGTCAATTACGGTGTAGAGAATACTCGTGTAGGTCAAGATACTGACTACGACAAACTAATTCTAGAGATTAGAACAGACGGTAGAATTACTCCTAAAGAGGCTCTATCTTTTTCTGCTCAAATTGGTATTAAACATTTAGAAGCTTTCTTACAACTCGACACTTACAATCTTGCTTTCCAAGAAGAATCTCAAGAGCAAGACAGTGATCGTGATGAAATACTTCAGAAACTAGGTTTAAAGATTAATGAAATTGAACTTTCAGTTCGTTCAACTAATTGCTTAAACTCAGCTCACATTTTGACGATCGGCGCACTAGTTGTGAATCAAGAATCTGAAATGTTAAAATATAGAAACTTTGGTAAAAAATCACTCAACGAAATTAAAGACAAGCTTCATGAGATGAACCTATCTCTAGGTATGGATTTATCACGTTATGGAATCACTAAAGATAACATTAATGAAGTGCTCAAGAAATATGAACAAGAAGAAAAACCTGAGTAGAGGAATAAGTCATGAGACATAGAAAAGATACGTTTAAATTAGGTCGAACAACTTCTCATAGACGTTGCTTAATTGCAAATATGTTAAAATCTTTAGTCGAGAATGAGAAAATTGAGACGACAGTTGCGAAAGCAAAAGAGCTACGTAGACATGCTGACAAACTAATTACGATTGCAAAAAAGCAAACATTAGCAGCTAGAAGACATGCCATTGCTGAGCTTATGGTCCAATTTAATAGCTTAACTCCAAAAGAAGAGAGAGCTGCTAAAGAAGGAAAAACATTTGCTTATAACACAGATCGTAAAGTTATCGGCAAGTTGTTCGAAACATTAGCTCCTCGCTTTACTAATCGTAATGGGGGATATACTCGCATCACTAAGGTTGGACGTCGTGTAGGCGATAATTCACCTCTTTGCTTAATCGAGTATTTGTCAGAATAATTTAAAAAAACTTGATCTTTTATCTTCTTTTTAGGAATTTAAGGATCAAGTTTTTTCGTTTTTACAGGTTTTCATTTTGAATGAGTCAAATGCGCCGTTACTAGAATTAAACTCAATTTCAAAAGTAGCAGGAAACCGAACACTCCTCAATCAAATACAACTTAAAGTCAATCCAAGCGATAGAATTGCTTTACTAGGCCCAAGTGGTTCTGGCAAGTCAACCCTTGCTAAGATTATCAAAGGTTATCAATCCTGTACATCAGGAGAGATAATGTATCAATCCAAGCCAGTTAGGGCTGCAACTGACCTGTTGAATAATAGCGATATACAGTTGGTGTTTCAAAATCCTTATGAATCACTTTCCCCAAAATACACCATCTTGAATTTACTGATTGAGCCATTATGCCTTTATAGAGGTTGGATTAAGGCTAGTGCTTTGGCGTGGGTGCAAGAGCAATTTCATTATTTAAAAATACCTAATGCTCTTTTATCTCATTACCCTCATGAGCTCAGTGGGGGAGAGAAGCAGAAAATTGCTCTGCTCAGAGCTATATCTGTAAAACCCAAATTGCTGATTTGTGATGAGATTTTAAGTGCACTTGATGCAACTTCCCAAGAGCAAGTTTTAAATCTATTAAGGGCCCTTACAAACGATTTGGGAATGAGTTTAATATTTATTACCCATGACATTTCTGTAATTGAATTTATCTGTGAGAGGGCAGTGGTGCTTTATGAGGGGATGATTGTTGAATCAGAGAGCATCGAAAAGATTCTGACGGCGCCCATGCATGAATTCACGAGGCAATCTAAAGAAGCGTTACACTGGTTGAATAATCGATGAAATTAAAAAGGCCGAATTTCTTCGGCCTTTTTGATGCGATCAAAATATACTTTTACTTTATTTTACTTCTAAAACGTAGTAAGCAGGGAAAGCAAAGTTATGATTGTCTCTTTCTGTGACTTTCATAGTAATTTGCTTGCCAATGTAATCTTGCAGATTGACGTGTGTGCTGTAAAGATAGGCAATACTGTGATTGTTTTGAGTTAGAGTAAAATCACCTGGTTTATTTTTTACAATATTATCAAATGGCTGAACAATACCCTGAATGACATTTGAGCTTAATAGCTCTTCTTCATAAAAGTCTTTGATTTTAAGATTGCTTTCAGCTTGGTTTTGCGCCCAAGTTTGATAAATAGATAACTCAAGTGGTTGCCAAATCTTCATTTTGTCAGTAATAGAGTCCACTTTCAAAATTTTGTCGAAAGGGCTGTCTTCATTACGATTTGAAGATTGCTCAAGTTCATTTACATTTAAACTTGCGAGCTTTGCATTAAGAGATTTGAGTTCAGAATCAGCTCCAACGGCTCTATTTTCTAAGAAGGCAATTTTGCGATCGCAATAGTTTTTTTGTAGTTCTTGAACAGCTTCTTTTGCTCTAGCTTGGATGTGCTCTAGATCGCGATAGTCATTGATCAAACGCTCAAAGTTTTTAGTTACTCGAGCTAAGTCAATTTCTGAAAATGATTTTCTGAATTCAGTTTGACTAATCAGATCAGCTGTCGCTAAAAGTTGGCTGGCTTCTGCTAATCTTTGTTGATATTTTTCTGCGTATTCCAAAGGTCCTACTTTTTCAACATAGTCTTTTGCAATCCAGAAGCGGACGTTTTGTGGTACAGCAATTTCTAACCACTTGCCATGAGTGTCTGATGCGC
>CAZJSX010000007.1:0-17120 GCA_964548845.1 uncultured bacterium
CATAAACACTTAGAGCAATTGCTCAACAAATAACAATTATCTACATTTATGGTACAGAAGCTGCAAGAGCTATCTCATAGTTATAGCTTTTTAGCAGATAATGATAAGGTGCAACAGCCACACTTAGATGCAATTAGCTTGAAATCAGAAAAAGTTTTACAACTGGAAGAAAAAATTAAAGATCCAACTTTAAAAGCTACAAACTTTAATGAAATCAAGCAAGGATTGATAAAATCCTTAGAGAATTTTTCTTTTATAGAATTTAAAAAAGATCAAGAAGCTGTAGATTATGTATTGATGGAAGATAGTAAAGCTGTGGTCCATCGACTCATTTATGACTTATCTCTTTTAGATCTTACAGAAACTCAAAGATTAAGTCAGGGGCTTTGCGATCAAAAGCACGCTTTAAAGCTAGCAGAAACTTATCAAAATCTAGATCAACCTTTAGCTCATGTAGAAGAGCATTTGCTTGTGTTGGCAAGTAATGCAGAGAATTATCCTTTGCATGATGTCAAGGGGCTTGCAGCAATAATTGAATTGAAAATAATGGAAGCTAAAGAAAATAAAGCTGCGCTGCAAAATATGCTCGAGCATTTTAAAAAAGGGGAGCTTGCTGCTCAAAAAGCTAAGTCGTTACTTGCAAATGCATGCATTGTTTGGGATGAGGTGGTTGCATTAGAAAAAGAAGTGATAGAGCACTGGACAAAAGCTCTAGAGGCTTTCAAGCAGCAAAGCTCTAATTCCAATAGCGAGCAGGGAAGTAAGAATCAAGATCAAGAGAGCTCATCCCAATCTTCACATGCAAATCAAGACTCTCAAGAGTCTTCTGTAGCATTCACAGAGGGTGAAGAGAAAGAGGGTGATGAAGGCGAAGATAAAAAAAATCAGGCGTTACTACAACTTTTAGAGCAGTTAAATGAAATGCAGCAAGACGATCAAGTGGTTAAACCTCAAAATAAAACTTTGAAAAAGGGATTGCGCCCATGGTAAGGCATTTATTTTTAATTTTAGCTATGACGTTTTCAGTTGTTCTCAATGGGCTAGAAAATGTTCAAATTCAAGTTGAAGTGCAAGATCAGACTGCTTCAGAAAATCAACCACTATTTGCAAGAATCATCGTCTCACATCCTGCAGAGCAAAAGGTTGATGAGTCGAGTTTTTCTTTAGATGGCAAACCCATCCAGGTTCAATCTTTAGGGCACAATGAACAATCCTCAATCACGATGATCAATGGACAAGTTTCCAAATATCATCAATTTATCTCTTTTTATGTCACAGAAATACCACCACAAGCTAAAGGGCAACATTTACTTGGCTCAGTTGCAGTGCGCGTGGGTCAAGAAATTTGTCAATCTGCACCAGTGCGCTATGACATTTGTTCTGCAGAATTCTCACCTGGATTTAAGTTGCAGGCTTTTGTTGATGCTCCTAAGACTTTGTATCCTGGTCAGACGTTTACAGCAACCTATCGCATTATTACCGAAGAACCGATGGAATGGGTTCATGAAAATCTTCCTTTACTAGACTTAAAAGATTTTCGAAGTTTAGGTAAAAGGTCAAGTCGCGTTTATTATCAACACAAGCAATGCATACAAGAAATTTCTCAGACCTATGAAGTTAAAAATGCAGGAAGCTTTCAAGTAGAATCCTCCTCATTAGATGGAAGAGTCTACGCAGAAGATTTTTTTGGCAGAAGACGTTATGCTAAAGAAATTCAAAGAGCTCAGGCCGATCCTATTTCTGTAGTGGTTCAAGATTTTCCTCTAAAAGATAAACCCAGCTCTTTTAATGGTGCCATTGGTCACTTTAGTTTCAATGTGACACTTGATTCCAATCATCAAGTTTATGTCGGTGATAAGCTGAAGCTTAAATTGACTTTTTATGGTGATAAGGGGCTAAGTACGATTCATTTGCCTCCTTTCAGTGAGCAAGTGGGATTTAAAGATCAATTTCGAGTGGGGGATTTGCCCATTTCAACTACTCAAAAAGAGGGAGAGAAAACTTATATTAGTGAGCTGCGCCCGATGCATGAAAATATTCTAGAGATTCCATCGATTACCTTTTCTTATTTTGATCCCGATCTTGAAGAATATAAAACTCTTGCTAGCGCTCCAATTTCACTAACAGTGCTCCCATTAAAAAGTAAGACCGATTTTTCTTTAAATACACCTATTACTGTAGAAGAGAAAAAAGAATTAGAAACAAAACATCAAGATCGCAACGAAGCCAATTGGGTGGAGCAACAAAAACCTTCTTTAATTGATATTGAAGGGGTTTTTAATATTGATAATACTCATCCCTATCAGCCAACAAATAGATATGAAAAAGAAATCATATTCACCCTCATTTTATTATGGTTGATGCAGTTTTTCTACAAAAGATTCACTTCATTTAAAGAAAAAGCTTTGGATAGTGCTTATTACCTTCAACAAGCTTTCCAATTTGACAATCAATTGCACAAATATCCCTTTTTAATTGAAAAGGCATTGTTACTAAAGTTGCAAGAGACAAGAAAGATGGCGTCAGTTACCACTGTAGATCAATTGCCTCAAGAAGAGCTTTGTAACGCTGTCAAAGAGTTTGTACATAGCTTGCAAATGCAACTTTTTGCTAAAGATCAAAACTTCTCTTTTGAAAAGAGTTGCGAGCAAGCTAAATTGTTATATAAAAAGATAGGAGAGTCTGCATGAAGAAAAAATGGATGAAGATCTTTC
Source organism: uncultured bacterium (assembly GCA_964548845.1). Lineage (GTDB taxonomy): Bacteria > Chlamydiota > Chlamydiia > Chlamydiales > JAAZZY01 > CAZJSX01. The sequence continues at coordinate 2,715 of CAZJSX010000007.1, forward strand.
TTTTTTGCTTTTTGCAATCTGCATTTTTGATTGCTCACTCTTTGCAAGAGGGGTATATGGCCTATCAGAATGGAGAGAGAGCAGAAACAATTGTTCAAAGAGAAGCCTATTTTAATTTAGCACTAAAGCACTATTCAGGATATGAACCAAAAGATGGCTATCTTTTTTATAACATGGGCAACTGCTATTATCAGTTAAATCAATATGGAATGGCTGTTTGGTGTTATCTAAAAGCTCATAAAGAAATTTCATATGAAAAAAGAGTTTTGGATAATCTTTTTAAAACATATCAAGCTCTTAATCTTTCCCCGCCTACAGCATTGAAAGTTAAAAACAGCTTTTTTGCTTTTTACCCAAAGATCAATCTGAACTTACAATCGACATTGTTTATTGTTTTTGCAATAGCTGCATTTTTGAGTGCCAGTGCCATGCTGTGGTTCAAAAACAGATTAAGCAAGATGTTGACGCCGCTCTTTGTAATGATAGCCCTATCATTTGGAGCAACTATTTGGAGTCCTCAATATGCAACGAAACAGGCTGTTTTAGTAGAGCCTACTTTAGTTCGCTGTGGAGCTGGATTGCAATATAAAGAGATTGATTCTCAAATAGAAAAGGTCGGGCAAAAAGTGAAGATAATCGGATTATCTGAAGATTCTAATTGGGCCAAAGTCAAAACTCTAAATCATAAGACAGGTTTTGTTTTAACGAGTCACCTTAGATTTCTTTAAAGATCGCTTAGTAGTCTTTGTATTTGTGAATTTTTTCGAGAATTCTTTTACATAATTCTTCAGCAGAAATACCGCCGACATCAGCATCAATTTGATTAGGGGCAAGGCGCGGGTGATTGGCTGCGGTTAAATAATAATAAATAGGATAGAGGGGGAAAGTGTAATAAAGCAGGTCGCGAAAAGTATAAGGCTCTTCACTCAAAATCACATCGATGAGCTTTTGAATTCTCTCTTGAAAAGCGGAAATTTGCTCATCGAGCAATCGATGATAAGGGAGCTTCTCTAATTTTTCTCTTCCAAGTGCAGAGGGGAGATATTTATCTAAAAACTGATTAAACTTATCTGGCCATGTTTTTGCTAATTGTTGCAGCCATGCTTTAGTTTCACCTAAAATGGGTTGATCAGCTTGAGGAAGTGTTAATAAAACACAACGAATAGGTAAAAAAGATTCTTTTTCTTTATTAAATAAGAGGTAGTTACTCCCTTTTAAGCAAAATTCATTGTCAAATATGACGACCGAATAATCATCAACCCCTTTTCGAACGATAAAGCAATTCTCTTGATGAAGATCTTGATTCCCTAAAAGAACAGAGGCAATGGCAGCTTTTAAAAAAGACTTCAAAGTAATATGAGAAATGATGTGTTGATACTCTTCAATCGGTTTTGTAGAAAGCTCTTCTAGCTTCATCCCTTTTTGAAAGATTTGGATGCTCCCATCCATATCTTTAAGTCTTTTTGTTTTTGTTGGAACTAGCGCTTCATCAACTCCAAAAAGTAGACTAATGTCGTACATTAAAGCTTCCATCGCTCCACACTCTGTACGCAAAGGGTCAGGAGATGTTTTAAATACGGCCACAGGTTCTTTAGAAGGATCATCTCCCTTTAAAAAATAGACATGATTAATATTTCTATTGATCTCTTGATCTAATGGGGTTAAATCTTCTTGGTCGAGTGCCCAACGAGTTCCTTGTGCACTGACTTGAAAAAGGGTAGCTCTTGCGGCAATATGAGCGGGATCTAAGCGAGAGTGAAGCATTTTGACATTGCCTGATTTGATAATCAGCTCTTTTTTTAACTCTCTTGCTCCATGATTGTCTTTCAAAGTAGAGATGGTATTTAAATAAGAATCAAAATCTTTGAGTAACTCTTCTTGAGTTGCCTCTTCAAAAATATGGCGTAGCATTTGCTCTTTTAGAAAGATGGTGTCTATTTTTTGATAGAATACTTCTAAAGAGGGGAGCTCTTCTTGCCCCAATAGTGCAGCTTTACTCAATACAGCAAAATGATTTAGCGCTCGAGCACATGTCCATTCATCATATCTTTCAAGTAATAGAGGGATAGTCTCTATAAAAAGGAGTCCTGACTCAAATCCCCGATCTAAGTTTTCGAAACTTAATTTAGGTTGTGGTGATAGTTTAGCATTTAGATATTGAAGTACTTCAGAGCGAGCGTATTTGACGTAGCGATTGAAAATTCGACGATGTGCATCTTTTAATTGAAGATCATCAGCCAAATAGAACCACTCCTGCTCTAGTTGATAGTAATAGCAAAGAAAGTCTAATCTTTCGATATCTTTATTATTTAAAAGAACATCGGGTTGCTTTTTTCGAGAAAGAGATTTAAAAATATCATCGACAATTTCTGCATCGTATTTTTTATAAAACTCAATTTTTAAATTTTTTTCTTGTTGAGCGTATTGGCATAAGAATTCAAAGCGCTTCATATCTTGAGCGGTTATGGGATCGATCGGCTGAAGTTTTTTAAAAAATAATTTAAGTATGCCATCGACCACATCAGTGTCAAATTTTGCATAAAACTCTTCTTTTAAAAAGGAAAGTGGAAACTCCACCTGCTGATTCACTTTTGGTGAAGGAGGGCTAAGAGGAGGAGAAAAAGAAGGTGGAAGTGATGTTAAACTTTGTATTGTCATGATCTTTATAAAATAAAATTAGAAGTATTTTAATATATTCAATTAAAAAAATCAAATTTTAATGATTATTAAAATAATTACTTAATTTTTAAAGGAAAAAATTGAAGATAGTCTGCAGCTGCAAAAGTGTAGTTAATCCCATCAAAAGTGCCAAAAAAGGGTTTTAAATTAGGCTTTAGATTGTGAAGATGACCAAAGATACAAATCTGGATCCCATATTTTTTTAAAAGAGCGTGAACTTTAGAAGGCTTTAAATCACAGCTAATAGGTGGGTAATGTGTCATTGCAATTTTCAGCGTAGCTTTAGGATTCATTTGGCTTAGGCTCAATTCTAATCGCATCAGCTCTTTTTCAAAGATTTTGATGTTTTCTTCTTCTGTAAAAGGATCTGTTTTGGTGTTAGCATTAGGGTTGTATTGGTATTCAATCAGATCATTAAATTTAAGCTGCGGGTCATCCCAAAGTCTTGTTCCGCCGATAGCGATATCATCAAAATGAATGGCGTTATTTTGAATCAGCGACATTTTTGTAGGTAGAATTTTTTCAATTTGAGACAAAGATTTCCACCAGTAGTCATGATTGCCCTTTAAAAGAACTTTGTGCCCAGGTAGTTTGTCAAGCCATTCTAAATCGACTTGAGCTTGCTCTAGTTTTTGCGCCCAGGTGATGTCTCCAGCAATCAATACAATGTCATTTTCTTTGACGCTATTTTGCCAATTTTGCTTTAGCCTCTCTTGATAATTTTCCCATTTGACGCCAAAGTGAGCCATATCTTTTTCAGGACAGCTGATGCTTAAATGTAAATCGGCAATAGCCCAAATATTTCTCATAAGAATTCTCAAATGACTCAACTAAAACTTTAAATTAGCCGATTTGAGAGTAAAAGACTATAGAAAGAGAAGTCATTTTTTGAAGCTAGATCAAATAGTGGGTTCTATGATGACGACACAGCGTATTGAATAGTCTCTTAAAACATAAAACAACTTCTCAAAATTTCGTTCGAGAAGTTGTTGTCCACGGGTTTGATCTATGTAACTTAAGTTTTATAATCAATATGCATACATGGGGGTCAATTTTAATTGCCCTTCTTCATTTACTTCCCAATTTCGATGAACTATCTGTGTTACAGATGAATTATTAATATTCATTGGAAATACAATCTTTAGTTGAGTTGCAAGGTTGAATAAATGCCCGTGTTTATTAGTTGTCGAATCGCGCATTAACTGAGTACAAAGTACTTCAAAAATACTATTATACTGAATGTCGCGATCTTCTATTTGAGCGCCATTTACTGCTAAGTACGCAAAAATTTTACTAATTGCTTGCTGGTTATAATTCATACCACCCAACATGCAACATAAATCCTTAAGATAGTTTTCAAGTTTGCGAACTTCTTCAGCTTTTAAAAATCTAAATTCAGTTTTTTTTCTAAGATTAGTAATTTGATCGGTAATACATTTATTAACGCTTTCATTCAAAAAATTAGGGGTGTTTAATTTTGACAAGCCATTAAGTGCGCAATATGCAGATAGAGCAATTCTATAATCTTTGAAATCTAATGCTTTTAAGTGTTGAAACAATCTATCACCAAATTTGTTATCTAGAAACTTAAATAAAACTAGACGATTGCTTGATCTTAGGATTCGGTGAAAAACATAATTTAGATTGTAAGATTGTTTATCTGTTATTTTTCTTTTTATCCAAAGAACTGCTTTAAAGAAAATAGAGTCGGGTTTTTGCTCTACTGCAAGGTTCCCATTTTCTGTAATTCTTAGATAGTGATCTAAATTTTGACCTTTAAAAGATACGGATCTCATATTTACCTATTATTAGGGAGTTATTCTATTGAAATCTTAACAAAAAATTAATATTTTGTCAAGAAAATTACTAAAATACCATTAAATGACAAGGATAGTTAGAGTGCTCTATCAAGCTTACTATTAGAGTTTTATTTTATATAAATGTCTTATTTAGAATAGTTTAAGTACTTGATATAAGAGAAATGATAAAGAATCTCTCAAATAAGACTATGTTAAGGGCCTCTTAATAGAGCCTAATGTTTGCACCACTCTTTTTTGGCATAATCCATGAAAAGATGAACTCCATAAAGTCCACAAATTCCTAAGACCCCATAAAGAGCATGCGCTGTCTTTTGACCAAAGAAAAGAGGGATGATCTCAACTTGGCAGATTCCCCAAATTCCCCAGCAAATAGCACCAAAGGCTAAAAGGATTAAAACAAACAGGTTTAATAATTTATATAAAGTTTTCATGGTTGATGAACGATATCTTTAATTCATAATATAAGTTTGAGTTTATGAAAGTAAAGATAGCATTGCAAGTCAATTATCCATATTGACTTTTCTTTATAAAGGCAGTATGGAGGGTATTTTTAGATCCAAAATACCTCATAGGCGCTATGAATATCCACGAGCATCCTCGCTACTCGCTAACTAAAGCTATCTTAATTTATGCTGTCACCACACTCTTTTTATTCTATGAAATGGCTTTGCAAGTCTCTCCAAGTGTGATGGCTGGAGAATTGATGGAGAGTTTCACCATTGATGCTGGTGGCCTCGGTTTACTTGCTGGATTTTATTTTTACTCCTACTCACTTATGCAAATTCCAGCTGGACTTTTGTTTGATCGAATGGGAGCAAGACTCATTTTTGTTTTAGCTATCTTAGTTTGCGCAGCAGGAGCTTTCTTTTTTGGTAATACTCACACCGTAGCCTTAGCTGGCTTAGGTCGTTTTTTAATTGGGCTTGGTTCTGCATTTTCATTTACAGGGGTTTTAGTTGTCTCAGCTTTTTGGTTTAAACCTAAAAGATTTGCGCTACTTGTTGGATTAGCCCATTTATTTGCAGCACTAGGAGCTATGGGCGGGGCTTATCCTCTAGCTATTTTAGTGGGTATCTTTGATTGGCGCGTAGTGATTGTTGGACTTGGTTTTATTGGGGTTTTTTTAGCAGGTCTATCTTGGCTTATTATTCGCGATCATCCAAGAGAAAATTTAAGTCATTCCAATCCAGTTCAATCTAATAAAATTATGGCTAGTTTGAAACAGGTGTTTGCACTGCCACAAAATTGGTGGGTTGCCCTTTATGCCTTTGCTTCGTGGTCTCCGATGATCCTTTTTGCAGCTTTATGGGGGATCCCATTTTTTAAAGTGAAATTTAATGTCAGCAATCAAATTGCAGCATCAAGCTTAAGTTTATCTTGGGTTGGACTTGCAATCATCAGTCCTATGATGGGCTGGTTATCTGATCGGATGCATAATCGACGTATCATCATGATTGTCTCTGCAATCTTGGGTGTTATTGCCTCGCTAGTTTTAATCTATTATCCCAATCTTCCTTTTGGAATGAGTTACTTTTGGATGTTCTTAATAGGAACTGCCTCAAGTGGGCAAATTTTATCTTTTGCTTTATCCAAAGATCGCAATCCACCCAGAGTGATCGGGGCAGCGGTTGGTTTTAACAATATGGCTGTTGTATTAGGTGGAGCCCTTTTTCAACCACTAGTTGGACTGATTCTGCGTTGGACTTGGGATGGGGCCTATAAAAATAATATCCCTATCTATACTTCTGAAAATTATGCTTTGGCATTAATGATTATCCCAATCTGCTATTTTGTTTGTGCCCTTGTCTCTATCTTTATGATTAAAGAGACACACTGCAAGCCAGCTTACTAGATTTGGGCTGTGGATTTAATAACTCTTCAATATTTTCAAAGACCTCTTGCGGGCTAATTTGCTCTAAGCAAAATGGGAGCATACAAAGTTGCCTCACGCATTTTTGGCAAGGCATCGGTCTTGAGATAATCCGGATATGTTTAGCTTCTTGATGAGGCCAGCAAAGATTCACTGGAGTTGGGCCAAAAATAGCAATCATCGGTATCTTAGAAGCGATGGCTAAATGCATTGGTCCTGTATCATTAGTGACAAGAAGATGGAGTTTAGAGAGCAGCGCTGCACTTGTGCGCACAGTTAGAGCGCCAGCTGCGCAAATGATAGAAGTTGTTCCATTAATCTCTTGGGCAAACGCCATTTCATCTTTATTGCCAAATATGATGATGTTTGCTCTATATTTTTTCTCTATTAAGTGGGCGAGCTCTTTGAAGTGTTGCAAAGGCCAACATTTAAATAAGTTGCTTGCTCCTGGTTGAAAACCAATGAGTGGTTTTGTCAAATCGACATGATGGTTTTTTAAAAATTGATCTGCCTCATCATATTCCTTTTGAGTTAAAAAGAGTTCCATTTGATTCTCTTGCTCTTTGACCCCTAGTTTTTCAACTAACATATTTCTTTGTATAATGGGGTGATGCAGCTTTGAGACTAAAGTTTGAGTGAGTAGCGTTTGAAATTCTTTAGCATCGTGTTCAAAAGCAATTAAATTTTTTGGAGATAAAAAATAGCATACGGGGATCAACCACTTCAAAGAGGTGTGAAAAATTAAAATAGAATCAAATTTTTTTCGATAGAGAGAAAAAAATCTCCACAAAAGTGGTAAAGCGCCCCCTTTTTTAAATAAAATGGTCTCGTCGACATAAGGGTTATTTTTTAAGACCTCTTGACTAAGCAGGCTTGTTAGCACTGTCACAGAGCTATCAGGATAAGTTTTTTTGAGCATTTTTAGTGCAGGAGTGCCCCACATTGTATCTCCGATTCCCGTATTGCTGATGATTAAAACTTTGGGATGGCTATTTGTAAAATGACGTTTTTTAGGCAGCCCAAATTTTTTGAGTAGCTGAATCAAAAAAAATTGCAATTTGACTTTGGGTGAGATTTTTTTATTCATAAGAGCTCTGAAGTCTAAAGCATTTGCAGTAAATAGGCTAGCATCTTGCATACAAAAAAGACAACTTTTTAATCCAAGACGATGATTTTTTGAAAAAATTATTTTATTCTGGTTTTGCGCTGTCAAAGGCCGATGTCGGTAAGAAACGTTTTAAACCCAATGAAAGAGCAGAGAGGTGCTCTCTGACATTAAATTGGCTAAGGCGTTGACCTAAAGAAAGAGGTGCTTCTGGAATAGGTAAATGGACTACAACACAATCTTGACTGTTGGTTAAGTCTACGATGATTTCGTGCAGAGGTCTTGTTATAATTATTGGTTCAAAAGAGGAGTTTTTTTTAAAAGGGTTATGAACTAATTTTAGTAGAAAAAAGTCATTGGTGGGAGATTTAAAACTGTCTTCAAATGAAGAACTAAACTCGTAATCATTCCAGTGGGGGTTTTTGTTGGAGACCATTTTGCAGAAAAATTCAACAACTCGGCAAAAACTCATTTGCTGTTTCTCAATTGTAAGAGACAGATTGACTGCTTGAGTATCAGAAGGTTTTTGATAAATGATATACTTAAAGGAAAAAGTAGCTAAAAGCCGAGAGAACATTTTGGTGATATCCTCAGGTGATTGACATTTGTTATCTGACTTTTCAAAACATCTTAAGGTTAGCACTTGAATAGCCCGATCTAAAGCAACACTTTGATTGCGTGTTAAAAAAAAGGATCCAAGAGCTTGTTTTGTAGTGTCAATAAGTGTTCTTGTTTCATCATCAAGAGAGGATTGAAGTCGACTGTTGGAAGAGTCTCTTAGAGAAGTAATAGATGACATTGAATTGTAAGTAAAGATTCCTGAAAATTGATATAATTAAAAATTATTTGAATAATTATAGCATGCTTGGGTTACTAAAACAAGTTCTCTCTTAGGGTAAGAGATTTGTTCATCTTTTTTAAGACTTATCATAAATGGATATCTCAAAACGGAAAAAAGTTTTATATTCTTTTTAGTCTTCTGATTCAGAGGAAGTGTTTTCTGGTGATAAACCAACCATCAAGCGTCTATCATTTTTTGGGTCATATTTTTCCATGGCTTCTTTAAGCTCTTGTTCCACACTTCTCACAGCTTTCTTGAAAGTTATTTCATAGCAGTTCATCCCTTCTTGGCCACTTTCACATTTTCTTTTTAGATTCGAATGAAGAAAGATCGCTTGACTAGCCGCTTCTACTACAAGTCTTACTTTCGGTGGTCTAACAGCTTGTTCAACGAAAAGTGTAGAGGTAAAATGAGTCTCATTTATTTCTTGCTCTTCTCTAAAAAATGAATTCACTTTGAGAACACGAAAAGTGGTTGAGATGCATGAGACCACATTTCGAAAGTCGTCTAAAGTAGGATCAGTATAAGTAGAAGTGAGCCAATCTAATCTCTGTGCAAAAAAATTATAATTTGCTGTTCCTTCAATTAGGGTTCTCATTTGCGGACGTAATACATCTAATGGTGTGCTTAGATCAGGGGGTGAAGTGAAAGTTGCAGGAACAGTTGCCAATTCAATCACCTATATCGAGTAAAACTTAGTTGGTGGTTAACAGGGGTTGTCGATAGATCTTGTGTATGTCTCATTTTCCAAGATTTCGCTTTTGGCTTTTGATGCGACATTGCTTTTAAAATACTATTTGCTACGTCACTAAATCGATCTTTTGGTGGTGGATTGAATATAGAAAGCCGTAGTGTCAAGTTCGTATCTGTGCATGTAATAGTTTGTACATCAAAACTAAATTGTAGATTGGTTAATACGCAGGTCCATAAATTCTGAATTTGGTTAGGATCATCAAAACTTTTGTCAGTTGCATATGCTTGTGTCACTACTTCAAGAGCGGCTCTCAGTTTTGGAAATTGAGACTCTTTCAAATTCTCATTTCTAATTTGTGCCCATAAATAAGTGAGTGAGTGAAAAAATTCAGGAGTATCGCGTGTTGCAGCAGAAGCTAGCATAAAATGAATGTCCTTTTTAAGGATAAGAGTTGTTAATATTGAATAGGATTGAAAAAACTGCAAATAAATTCGTTATGCAATGATTAGTTGTGTCGAGTATGTATGTAACGACTCAAACTTTAAATTTATTATGAGAGTTGTGATTTAAATGTTAGGTTTCTTCTTCAGAGTCAGTATCATCATCACCCTTCAACGCTAATTGTAACAATCTTGCATTAAGTTGAGTAGTGTCTACTTTTGGTTGCTGTTGAGGTACATCTTCAAAATCACTCTCACCTGAAAGTTCACCTACAAGATCATAATCTTCTTCATATTTGCATATATTTGCTTGATTATCAGAAGGCGTTGGATCTGGACCTTCATCTACTTCATATAGATCTTTTGTTAAATCGACTACTTGGTTTGTATCAGTTTCAGTCACAGTTGATAGCAATGAGGAAGGCGGTAATTTTGCTTGTTCTAAAACGGGTTGAGAATTTGACGAGGAGCTAGCTGTTTCTGTCTCATTAGTTGTAGTCTCAGATTGCTGCGATGGCAGTAATGCCAATGTACGTTGACCCAAATCAAGAGCAGGTTCATCTCTCCTAGTTGTAGCAGTCGATGGTAATGAAGAGGGTGCTAATGTTGCTTGTTCTAACACAGTACCATCTCTAGTTGTAGTGTCAGCTAATAATAACGTCAAAACTGGTCTCTGTACAATAGGTGCAGGGGGGTGTTTAAAAAGAGTTATCATAAATAATGATGAATTTTCAAAAGCTATTTCATCATCATCTAAAGGTAATAAGTCACAATCATATCTATTCCATTTTTCAGGGTGAGTTTGGCGAGCTAACTCAAAAATGGTTCCAAATACCGAAAAAATTCTGGATTGATTGTCCCATGCCAGGTTTCTAGAGACGGAAAATAAAAAATGAGAGTTTTTAAGGGTCGATGCATTTTTTGAGCTTTGATGTTTCACATCAACTATTCCTAAAAATGTAGTAAAAAGAGAGGTGATTTGGTTGGTGGTTCTGCCATCAAATTGAGTGGTATGTGCAAGATGCATCACAGCTTGCTGACAAGCTGTTGTGAATCGAGTCTCTTTCTTGCCTGGCGCTCGTTTGATATCTCTTTTGAGAGTTGATAAGAGCCCTTCATATGTTCTAGAATCTAATGCAGTTGTGGATCTGGTTGGAAAAGTCATTTTTTTAAGAGTTTGGGTGGAAAATTTTTTAAAAGAAATATGATAAAATTAAGAATAAAAAAACGCAATAAAATATTAAACGAAAGATATTTAAAGTTTTTTATGGCGCTAGTTTTTATGCCGAATCAGCATTTGATTAGTTACAGTTGTTGTTGCCCCATCAATCAAAGCCACAATAGTTTTAATCCAATCAGCTTTATCGTTGAAAGCAGCTAATCTGTGAGCTATATACCCCTTTTCTCTAATGAGTGGTAAATATTCTGATTCAACTTCATGTAAGGTTTCAATGTGATCGGATGTGAAAGCGAGAGGAATAAATAAAACATGCTTTTGGTTTTTGGCAAAAGTTTCAATGTTCATGGAAACATCAATAGTATAAGGCTTGACCCACTCGCCAGGACCAAATTTAGATTGGTAACATAAAATAGAGGGGCACTGGAAGTGGTTAGAGATGGCAGTGTAGGAAGTTTGGCATTCGGACTGATAAGGGTCTCCCTCATCGATATATTTTTGAGGTAGTCCATGCGCTGAAAAAACTAAGAACCATTTATTTTCTGGAATGTTTTGCTCTTGCATGTATTTTTTGATTCGAGCTGTAAATAAATCGACATAAGCTTTTTGATCGGGATAAGATTTAATCCAACGTAATTTGTTTTCAAGATTTAGAGGTAACTTTTTTCTCAGCAATTTAGCAATACTTCCCGATGTTGTGTAGCTAAACTGAGGGAACATTGGGAAAACCAACCACTCTTCAATTGTGGGATCTAAAAGCTGTTCTATAAAGAAAGGGTGAGTTGTGGGTAAATAGCGATGAAGAGTGCAAACAGGATAAGGGAGGATTTGCCTCAGAGCTTTGGCTACTTTTTCAGTATCATCATATATAGGAGATTTACCGCCAATAGCTTGATAATCAGCGGCAATGGTCTTTGCTCTTTTGTTGGCCACTCTTGAAAAAATCAAGTAGTGCAGCCACTTAGGAAAAGGGGTGCGCAAAACCTCTTGGTCGCAAAGTAGCGCCTGTAAAAAGGGGGCTACTTCTTTTAAGTTGCGTGGCCCACCAAAATTTACAATCAATAAACCTTGTTTTTTCTTGACATTTGACAAAAGCGTTTCCATATAGAAGTTTATGACTATTATAAAAGACTAAGAATGAAAAAAGTATTTCTTTTTTGCTGTATTTTTGTCACCCTATTTTCAGGGTGCTTTACCGACCGAAGAATTTATAAGATAGCGATAGATCCTGCATTTGTTCCAGAGAATATGGCTGGACAAGCCGATCAGGTTTATGGCTTTACAATTGATTTGCTCGGTGAAATTGCCCAATCTGAGAATATTAGGATCCAGTATTTTCAAGCAGGTAGTGAATCGCTTCTTAATGGCTTAGAGAGAAAGTCTTATGATGCAGTGCTCACCACTAAGGTCAACACTTTAATCGAGCGCAATATTTACCAAGTTTCTAGCACTTATTTTCTAATGGGGCCAGTTCTGGTTGTCCCGGTTGACTCTAAAGTTGATAAACTTGAAAATTTGGATGGTAAATTAGCAGGAGTTGTAGATCAATCTTCTGGTTATTTTGTGATACAAAAATATCCCAAGATTTTTATTTTTAGCTACCAAAACCCAGCCACTCTCTTAGAGGCTCTCAAATACGAGCAAATAGATGCAGCTTGTGTAGATTATTTAGCTGCTATTGCTTATGTTAAGAATCTTTATGCCAACGTATTTAAAATAGCGACAGAGCCTTTAAATGATGACGGGTTGTGTCTAGTCATGATGCAACAAAACAATACCTCGCTTGTCGATAGTTTTAACCAGGGGTTAAGACGAGCCAAAAAACGGGGTGTTTATCAAAAACTATTAGAGAAGTGGCAGCTTAGCGTGTAGGAAAATAGGTTAATTGCAACGGTCAACTTCTCAGAAATTCACCTAAAGACTTGTAAGAGAATAATACATATTAGCATTATTCAAGACATCAAAGCATTTATGATCATTTGAAGGTCATAATAGAAAGATTTAAAGAAGCGCATGAGTCTTTTAACAGTCATGCAATGTTCAAATTCAATTTTTTCTTTAAGTTGTTTGCGCAAAACTCTATAAAGATTTTATTATAAAAAATAAAATCTTAGTAAAAAATGCGCCTTTTTATAGTAAAGATCTCAATTTTAATTTCTATAATAAGCTCTTACATGTTTTATGCTGATGATTTTATAGTCTCATCACACAGTGTTAATGGAATCAATTCACTACATCAAGCCATACTAGATTCAAATAACTCAACATCTGAGCATAACCGGATTATCTTGCAATTGGATAATCAAGAGCCTCTTTTGATTGAAGAACATTTGCCCCCAATTGAAAAGTCTGTTGAAATTATTGGATTAGGTCCCAATAAACAAGTGATAGATGGACAAAATAAAGCGAGATTGTTTGTCATTCGTGCGCCAACAGTAATGACTAATATTCATTTGACAGCTGGAACTGCAACAGGAGGAACAGGTGCATCAGCAGGCTCTTCAGCAGGAGGCGCAGCTAATCTCTGTTGTGGTGGTGGTGGTGGTGGCATGGGCTGTGGTGGAGCTGCTTATGTCGACATACAAACTACGCTGACCATCAGCGCCTCTGATGTTACAGGAAATAATGCAATTGGTGGCGCTGGCGGTGCGGGAGGTAGCGGTATTGAAGCAGGAGGCTTCCCTGGAACTGGAGGTGGTGGTGCAAGTTTTTCTACAGCAAGCGCTAATGCTGGTGTTCCTCCCCTAGGTGGTGGTGATAGACCAGGAACAGGAAGTACACTCAATGTGAATACCAATACTTCAACAGGAGGGGCAGCTCTTCCAAGCGTAACACTACCTTCAGGTTATGGGGGTGGCGCTGGCGGGGTTGGAGTGGATCTTAATGGGGTCACAGCCCTAGGTGGTTCTGGAGGGGGCAGTGGGGCAGCTTCTTCCGTCATAAATAGTACCACAGCAGGTAGTGCTGGTGGTTATTGTGGTGGAGGTGGTGGAGGTAATGGGAGTAGTAATACTAATAAACTAGCAGGAGCCGGAGGGGGGAATGGAGGAGGAAATACTTCAAACTCTTTTTCGAATGCATTTGGCGGTGGTGGTGGCGGTTATGGAAGTGGGGGTTGTGGAGCCAGGACCAATGGGGGAGGGAATGCTTCGGATGGTGGGTGAGGTGGTGGTTTTGGATGAGGAGGAGGTGGTGGTGGGGTGGCTGTAGTTCAAAGTGCAGGCGGCGGTGGCGGTGGCGGTTTTGGTGGCGGTGGTGGTGGAATATCTATCGGTAGCCCGACTGAATCTCGAAGGGATGCTCCACAACCCGGTAGCGGTGGTAGTTATGGAGGCGCCGGGGGTAAAGTTACAACTACAAATAGTTCTGTTGCAGGTAATGCGGGCGGTGGAGGAGGAGGGGCTGCAATAGGAGGGGCTTTTTTTATCGCAGATGGCGGGACTCTTGTGATTCAAAATGGCGTTACGATTTCGGGAAATTCACTTACAGGTGGTGCAGCAGGAGCTAATGCGACAAATAGTTCTTTAGTATCGACTCCAGCTACAGCAGGTAGCACACTTGCTCAAGATATTTTCATATTTCAAAATGCTAAAGTGTCATTTGATGTTTCAGGAACTTTAAGTGCACCATTTGCAATTGAAGGAGATCCAGCAGCACCGGGAAGTAATATTGATGCTGGGGTTCGCATGATTAATTCAGGAACAGTGACACTATCAGGAGCTAACACCTATCGCGGTGGAACAACCATGACTGCTGGAACTATAGCAGTTGCCACAGATA
>CAZJSX010000008.1:0-16860 GCA_964548845.1 uncultured bacterium
AGGGCAGCCTCGCCATTTCAAAATAGAATTTGACTCTGATGAACTGTCAAATCTTAAATTTATTTTAGAGAATTTGGCCACAAAAAAACTCCCAAAGCTATTTGTCATGCGAAAAGAGCTCGGCAAGAGAGGGGAGAGACTAGATCATCTTCATCCACTAGCCTTTTTGTTGGCAGCTTTAAATCATGATTCGAATCCTTATTTCTATCAGTTAAAGAAAAAAGGGGGGAAAGCATGGGAAGAGTTCGTCAAGGGGTGTGTCGAGAGCTTTCATGAGGAAAGTCGACATGGAAATATCACTACCCAGCAAATTGAGGTGTTTTCACAGCTCACAAATAAGCCCTTTCATCAAGTTCAAGCCTACTTGAACTCTCACAGCTATTACCACTTTATTAACTGGTTGTAGGTAAGGCGTTTATGTTCTTTATATCCCCTTAATTATTTTGGTCGATAATTGCATTTTTACGTGACTAAGAGGGAAGAGAAATGAGAGTATCGACACGATTACATTATGCTGATCGACTAGACTCAGTTGATCAAAGCAACTTAGATACTTTGTTTGGCATGTTGGCAAATAAAAGTTATTTCAGTCTTCTTCTCAATCGATCTAAACTCGAAAATTTACATCATAGGCTTGAGCACGTTCATCCACTTAATTTTCTTGAAACAGCAAAAAAACACCCTAATCTAAGAAAAAATGTTAAACAACTAGCATCAAATGGCGATTTTGTCTGGAATGTGTTTAAAAAACACTTCGTTGAACAAATGAGTGATCTTAATCAGCAAGGAGGAGTCAAGCCTCATATTGATGACTTTGCAGACAAAGCAGCGCTTAATAAATCTCTAGTTCGAGAGTATGTTGATAGAAACGATATGAAAAATTTGTTGTATTATGCAATTAGAAGTTAAGTCATAACCCAATAACGATAGTTAAAGCCTATGAATATTTTAAGTCAAATGATCACCTTTGCTGTAGATAGAGTTGCGGGGCTATCACCTCGTTATGATGCTGCTGCGACAAGCAAAGCTGTAGATAGCGCTGTAAAAAATACAACTAAAGCTGTAGAAATGCTCTACCCACAATATAAGGTGGCTGTTAATACATTTAAATTATGGAGTGAGTATGCAGCTCAATATGCGCCTTTAGAAAATGGGTTACAAAAAAACGTTATTAGTAAAACGGATTGGAGTTCTTTTTTTAAAAAGCATCCTTCTAGTGGTTGGGATATTACAGAGCCTTCATTTCATGGCAGTAAAGTTGTCAATATTCAACAAATATTATGGAATATTTATCAAGATATTGAAGATCCAATGGTGATGCAAGCCATGGTTGCTCAAATTTTATCTAAAAAATTGGTTTCAGGGACAGGAGCTTCGGTTTCTTTGCTCTTGGGGCAAGAGATTCAGATTCCAATCATAAATAACAACCATAAAAAAGAGCTAGTGACCTACACGTTAGATGCTAAATTTGATCTGTGGAGCCAAATTCCTGCTTATGGTTTCATACCCAAGAGTAATGGTCATCCACCACTATTGATATTTAGATCGACTAACACATTGCTCAATGAAGAGGGGACAGTAGCTTCGCTTATTTCTAATCTACACCCGAAAGGGCCGGGTTGGAAATTATTTAAAGATTCTCAATCAGTTGTCAGTAACTGGTTAGCACAGAAAAATTCAGAGTACGAGACAAAAGGGATAGTCTATGGTTATAGTTTGGGGGGCGCTGTTGCTTCTTATTTTTTAACTTATTATCCTCACTTATTCCATCAAGATGTCAATCACAGTTCTATCGTTTTGGATGCACCAGGTATCGATAAACAAATAGAGGCTGATTGGCAGAAAGTAGAAGCTAAACCCTCAGTATTACTCTTTGTCAATCAAGGTGACATCATACCTAAAGTTGGAGAGGCTTTTATTGGGCGAGCTTTTGAAGTTAAAACTTCTAGTGTATTAAAGGGTTTTGATTGTCATAGAGCACTCAGTTTCTTTGATTCACAGTGGCAGATGATCGAAATTTCAAGGCAGTTAGAAAACCAAACAGTTGCTCGCGCTATTTTGTCGCAATTGCGAAACTTTTTGGGGAAAGCGATTTATGCACCTGTCAAAGCATTGCTATTTCCACAGCCGCTGCTGGTGCCAATTTTAGGTGTGAGCATTTAAGAAGCATCATTTTCCAAGCCAATTAATCCAAACTATGCTACTTTTTTATCTCGTGTTTTAAATCCATTTTGCATATAGCTGTTTAAAAAAAATTGAGAAAAATATGGTAGACAAAAGATCATTTACACCTCCTATGATTGGGGCAATTGCAGGTGCTAAGGGTGGTGTTGGTAAATCAATGGTTTCTTCAAATCTAGGAGTCTCTTTTGCCAAATCGGGTTTAAAAGTCATTATTATGGATCTCGATTTGGGCGCTGCCAATCAGCACACACTTTTTGGGCTTTCAAAGTCTTTAAGGAGCTGGGTGAGTGCTTTAAAAAATCCAGATTTTAATCTCAATTCATTTCAAATTCCAACAGCTCAAGAAAATTTATCTGTGATTGCAGCTCCTGGCTTTATCCCTGATGTCGCTACTCTAGAAAACAACCATAAAACTCAAATTTTAGAAGCGATTAAGAAATTGGATGCAGATGTCGTCCTCTTAGATTTAGGAGCAGGTAGCCATCGTTATACAATCGATTTTTTCTTGCAAGCAGATCTAAAATTAATCGTCACAACAGCAGAACCGACCTCTTTAATGAATAACTTTGAGTTCATTAAAAACGTCCTCTATCAAGCTTTATATAAATTTTATCAAAAAAATCCAGAAATGCTTGTACTTATAGAAAAGTTTAAAGAGGACTCTAATTACAATCTTTCAAAGTTAATTGCCGAAGTAGGTGAGCTCTCAGATTGGCATTTAGAGCATTTAAATCATCTTTGTGCCTCTTTAAAAATTTTCGTCGTATTCAATCAGCTAAAAAAAATTGAAGAGGGTTTAATTGCGCATCGATTAAGTCGGATTGTTAAAAGGGAAATGGGTTTGGATTTGAGTTATCCAGGCTTTGTACTCTATAATGAAGAAATTACAGCATCTGTTGAAAAGATGCTCCCCATTACGCTGGTTGCTCCAGCCTGCATTTCGAGCCAAATTTTCAATCGCATGACCCATTATTTGATGCAACAGCTGGGTGAAGAAATAAACCTTCCTCTTTTAAGTAAAGCTTGGCATCACCTCAATCAAGATTTTTATCGCAATAGGGTGGAGCGAAAGAAAACCCAATTTGCAAAATAGATTCTTAAGGGACAACCCAATTTGAAGGATAAAAATCTGGGGATTGTTCTTGATTCCCCTCACAAACAACAATTTTACCTGGTTGATTACACAGCCAAGCAGCCCACCATGAAAAAGTGGAATTAGGAGCTACTATAAAATGATGGCAATGATAAAGCAGCCAAAAGTCATAATAGTCTTGATTGCCCTCAATAAAAATAAATTTTTGCTCAGTTGTAGGAAGATGTGCCTTGGCATACTCAGGATAATCAGAAAAGACCAATACAACAGTGTCTTGCGGGAATAGTGTTAATGCTTTTAAATAGTAATCCCACCTCTGCGAGATAGCACTTTCACATTGAGTATCGCGTATAAAAGTACGTATGTGTAAACCCACAACCTGGCGAGATTTAAAAAGCTCTCCATACTCCATTTGAATTTGGTTGATAATTTGTGGAGGAGGAAAAAAAAGCTTTAAAAGATCATTGCGATACTTTGCAAAATATTTTTCACTTTGATAAAACCCTTTAAGTTTGATCCTTTTATGTGAAGGGATTGGTTGGTACCTGCGTGGATTAGCGTCAGTGTGTCGGTAAAGTGAAGAAAAAGAAGCTACTTTTTTAGTCTTTGATTTTTCAAAAGGAAAATGAGAAAAAATATATTGAGCGTTGATATAACCATCTTTAGCTTTTTCAAGGTCTTGCAATTGGATGATTAATTTTTGGCCACTATTCTGAGCCAGTGAGTATGCTGTTGCGGCTTGAAAAAGCTGGTTGCCAATTTGGCCTCTAAATTGGCAAGTAATAAGCGGGGGTAGTCTTGAGTGAAAAAAAGTCACAACAAAGAGGCAGAAAAGGCTTGTTAAAATTAAATATTTAATTTTTTCTCACTTACCAACCTATTTCATCTGAAAAATTATTTTATAAAACTGATTTTTAAATGAGGTTAGTTTTTTCCTTAATTGAATATGCTTCAATGAGGCCTTAAATTGCTAGGGATATGTTTTTTATCGTTTTAATTAAAAAAATAATTATATGTATTTTTGTTAAATTAAAAATACCTTTTTAATAATCAATGTCTATGATAAACTTCTATTTTCTAATTACAAACTTAAGAATCAAATGATATCTAATGTACCAAGCTGGCAGCAGCTATTCCCAGAATGCTCTGCTTTTGAAATTTTTGAAGCACAGTTAAAAGGTCTCAAAAAATCAGAAGCTCATTTTGATGAAAATCAAAAAGTGAAAAAAGATCTCTACTTGCTTGGAGAGTTGACAAAGGCGCAAGAGCTAGCAAGTTTAATTCAAAACAACCTCTCTTCAATTACATCTGTAAATAATGATTTGAAAGCTCATTATTTCCTGTTACATGCCGATCATGATAAAATCTCTGATCTTAGACAGGACTTGGATGAGTATCGCAAAATAGAGAAAGTTCTTCATAAAAAAATAGCTACTGTACGTCAGGGTATCTTAGCTCATATTGAAGAGAATCCTAAATCAGATTTTGCTGCGATTGTTAAATTTGTTGGCGATCAACGTGAGGGGGCTAAATCTAAAACTGGACTTGAGACTTCTTTAGATTTAATTCGTTTTTACTCGAATCAGATTAACTCTGATGAAGTATCAGACCTTGAGAAATCGGCTCAAAACAAGGGGATCGAAACTACTTTTGAAGGTGCTGACCATCTGCGCATGTCTATACTGCAAGACCTAAAAAAGAAAGGGCACAAACTTTATTATTGTGCTTTAGATCAAACTGCAATTGCCTCAGATCAAGATAATATTACAAGCCCGGCTAAGCAACATTTTGTCATTGAGAAAATCGATGACAAATTTAGACTTTATATGACTTGTGATAATTACTACTCTATAGAGTCACATTTAAATTCAGAGTTAGACCAATTCTCATCAGGCTTAAGAAGTTATAAGGAATTATATCACTTCTTGCAGAATTTAGAATTGCTCGCTCAATCCACAAAATGGGATCAAAATGCGGTTAATATCTACCGTCAATGTTTTGATATAGACAGAAGTGATTGCTTAGGAAAAGAGTTGTCTGCAGGTTCCATGAAATTGACTTATCGACCAATTGATGTGTTTGAGAGCAAGTTTGCTGCAGAGTGGGCATTAGCTGCAAAAAACCATAAATATTTTGTCACAACGACTGCCTTTTGGAAGAGTGTTGGACAAGGTCTTTTCTTGGGATTAAAAATAGCAGCCTTGCTTTCTACGATTGTTGTTGCTGGGCAATATGCAAGCTCTTATTTTCAAGGAACAGCTGCTAAATCAAAATAGCTTTAAGGTAGTCTTCCACTTTTTCTAGCAAGAATGAGTAACGCTTGTGTTTGCGCAGATCTAAGTTTTTTTCTTGCTCTACTTTTTCAAAAAGTTCTTCCAGATTTTCAAGAGTGTGCTTGTAAAAATCCTGAGATTTTAAATCTTGTTCTAAAATTGTTGTATTAACTATTTGTCCGCTTTGAATTGACTGAAGAATAGCGGTAAGAAGATTTGCACAAGTTCGGAGATCTTCTTGCTGATTAAGCAGCGTCACTTGTATTTTTTGCAATTCTAGGTTAACTGATTGGCATGAGTTGATTTGTTGATGTATCCATCCTTTTAAATCATAGTCATTTTGTAAATAAGAGTCTGAGAGTTCTTGTAGAGAATGAGTTTCTAAAGCTTGCATTTTGAGTCCAGATAACGATGTATTGATAAAGGTCCGATCTTTATGACGACGCGAAAATTCTGAAATCCACTGAGCCTCTTGTTCCCATTTCCACAAAGTAAATACCTCTTGATTATCGTGGCTTGTTTTTATCATCCCCCGATTAATTGTGAAGTCCTTTTCATCAATTAAATTGTAGGAGGGTAAGGTTTGATTGTTTGGAAGAGAGCTAGCATATGGAGATTGATGGCTGTATGCTAAATCGCAACCGACAAAAATAATCGGATTGCAGCCTAAAAGATAAGCTAGTTGTGTTGAGAAGTTCACAACATTGTGTCCTTCTTCAATTAGGGGGCTAAAAATACCCAACTTTTGCTCAATATGCTCAACGATGGGGTAGCCAATGGCTTGGCAGGTGTAGAGTTTGGGGCCATGACAGAAGTCTAACGCTAAATGATGCATTCGAGCTCTAAAAAAAATTGGGATTTCAAAAAAAGTGTTGTGGGCGATTGTGCGCTGATGGCTATCAAAAGGATCAATGCCTACAGCAAAATGGGGCTCTACTTGATGATGACTTAGAATGGACAAGGAAGATCCTCCAGCAAAGATGAGAGCTTTATTTTGTAGATCTTTAATTTTGTGAGCTTCTTGATCCAAAGATGGACCGGCTCCACAGATGATAGCGGGGATATTTGAAAACTGCTGATATAGATTTTGACTTAAAACATACTCTTTAATTTTTTTGAGGTTATTGAAAAAGTTTTTATAAATTAAAGGGCTAGTATTAAGATATTCGGAATATTTTGTGTTTTGCTCGATACTCATTTGAATCATTTTACTTTTGAAAGATTCAAATGCTTTATTTTTTTTCGTCAGATTTAAAATTTGAAAAGAGGTTGCTAAATAAGGATATATTCTTTTTTTGTAGTAGTTCCACATTTTTGGAGTCTGAAGATAAAGTAAGTCGACTTGTTGATTTTCAATCAAAGCACAACCAATCTGGCTCGATAAAAAAGATCGAATCACACTTAGTTCTGGTTCAAAAAATAGGACATGTTTGCCAGGTTGACTCAAGAGCCATTTTTCTATGATAAGATTGCTATTTTCATTGCCGATTCCAAAAATAAATAAAGTTTGTGTGTTTTCATTAAGATCATTTGCATTAAAATTCAACAGGGGGGATTTGATTTGTTTAGAGATGGGGGATTTGCCAAAGGGGTGCAGGGCGAGTAACGTTTTTAAAAGAGGGTCTTGTTTTTGTAGAAAAGAGAGGCTTTTTCTGTAGTAATCAGTTGTCTTGTTAAAAAGAGAAGGTGAGCTCTTGGCCATTCCATACTCCTTTAGTTGCTTCTACTAGTTTTTCATTTTGATCATAGATGGACCAAGTATAGCTTTGATCAAAAGCATTATAAATGCCTTTTTTTTCAAGTCTGCCGCATTCTGCCCAAACCCATTCATCAAAAAGCTTGGGAGGGTTATGATAAAGCCTTTCGATGGCAAGTGTGCCATTAGTGTGCCACTGTTTAAAGCTTTTATAGGGTAAAAGTCCTTGATAAAACGATTCTTCAATTAGCACACCTCGTTCATTCCAAAAGCGATCAACTCCCATTTTTTTTCCTTTCTCAAATTCAACCTCTCTTTTCAGTTGTCCATTGGAATGATAGAGTAAAGTTGTGCCCACTTGCAAATCATTGTAAAATTGCATCTTTGTCTTTAAGGCTCCGCAATCGTAATAGTATTCGTGAAGATTTTCTTTGAGTCCGTTTTTATAATTTTGAATGCTATAAATTTGACCTGTGGGATAATACAGATGCAGCGCTCCTTCGCGCCTTCCTTGATAAAACCAAGTAAGTGATAGAAGTTGCCCTTGAGGTCCAAAAAATGAAGATGGGCCATATAGTGTCCCATTTTGGTAGTAGGCTTCGCTTTTTAAAGTTCCATCGTCATAGAACTGCTTCATTTGGCCATGCTTATTTCCATTTTTTTCAAGATGAGCGCTGATGATATGGTCGTTTTTTAGAGTGAGTTTTAACCCTAGTTCTTTATTTTTTAAAAAAGAAGTGGCAGATAACTGTGCAGGGAGTAAAGGCATGTCTAACAGTTCAGTAATGGATAGGTCTAGCTGATCATCAATAATCGTTAAAACTTGATTTTTAAAGGAATAGTTTTTATAAGGCATATTTGTCACTGCTGATCTTAGCTGCTTCTTTTCTAATTTATCATGATTGATGTCAAAGTTTTTTTGATAAATTCTCTCTGTTGACATGGTGTGATGGCAAAATCTGAAGATAAAAGAATCAGTTAATTGGATACGCAGCAAAAAATGCAAACTTTCAAAGAAAGAAGGGGGTTGTTTTGTGTAAATCTGTAACTTAAAATTACAGCTCTAAAAAAGAGGGATCTCTTTGCTCTTCTTGCATAGTTTTATTGATCCCTTCGAAAATCGCTGGGATAAATTTCAATCTAATATGGTCTAATAGCTCTATCAAGTAAACTCTTGCGTCTTTAAACTCATAATAAAACTTAAGCTCGTCATCTTGATAAGCTTTAAAGTCTGTTTTTTTTAATATTTTTGTACAGACATTATTAAATTCGAGAAAAAGAGCAAGTGCTCTTTCTTCAACTTTATTAATGTCTTCAATTAAATCAGAGAGCTCTTTTTTTGCTTTTGGATTTGCTTTTATAGCTGAGATAAAAGAAGTGGTTAATAAGAAATGTTTGATCGTGTGCAAATGAGTTTCGATTAATTTTTGGTTGCTTGGCGTGAAAAAATTAGCCCAAGCTTTGCATTCTTGATCAATTAAAGGTTTAATGGTTTCAAGTCCCTTAGCAATTTGCTCTTTGACGCTACCAGGTGAATCTTTAAGAGCAAGCAGCTCTTCATTAGCATCAGTTGCTAGATAGATATTCCACATGCTTTGAAGAACGTTTGTCACTAAATCAGTTGTTGGAGCAATCAAGTCAGAGTGGATTTTTACAAGAATGCGAGTGGCTAATCTTTCTAAAATGTTATTGTGATTTCTTTCAGTAAAAACATCGGTATTTGTAATTGTAAAATTGTGTGAGTCGCAAAAATCATTCACTTTTTTCAGGGCATCTTTTTGAAAATCTGTAAGATTAACGACATGAGAGAGTTTGCTCATTAGAGTCGTGAGAGTCAAATAATTTATTGATGGCGGAGGATTATAAATCGTTTGTAAATTCACATAGTGAGTGATATTTGAAAGGCCCATAATCTTCATTCCTCGTATAGTGATTTAATAGCGTTATTTTATATATTTTGTGTGAATCTATTATAAAAGAAATGAGATTATTTTGTGAGTCAAAATATTTTTTAAAAAAAAAGCTCGATGCCTTCATGACAAATAATTTATTTAAGAAAATGATAATGTGAACTTATAGAGGTAATGTTTAAAAATATTTATTGAAAGTTAGATCAAATAGTAGTAATTTCCTTGGATAAAGTGAATATTTTAAGTTCTCTTACTGTTTTTTATTAGCAATTAATGGATTTTTAACTCATAATTATACCTATGTGTTAAACACTTAATTGATACTTATTACAGATGCATCAAGATTTTACTATTAATACCGATCGAGTAGGGAAAAGCGGTCCTATCAAAATTAATTTTGAAACGGACACTGGCTTTTTAGAAGTCAATGAATCCCGTTTGACTTTTGCTGATTCAGTCAAAATTGAAGGTGAAGCATATGTTGTCGAAGGTGAACTGATTTTAAATTTAAAGGCAAGTTGCTCTGTTCAAATGCCATGCGTTGTTTGTAATCAGCCTGCATCTAGGCCAGTGGAAATTAAGAATTTTTATCACGCAGAGAATGTAAAACAAATTAGAGGAGCTCAATTTAATTTCAGCCAAATATTGCGCGAAGAAATTTTATTAGAGGTGCCTCATTTTATCGAATGTAATTTAGGGAGCTGTCCAGAAAGAGCATTCATTAAATCGTATATTAAAAGTTGTCAATCATAGGAGTCTAAAAATGGCCGTTCCTCGTAACCGATCTTCTACAGCAAGAAAAGGATCTAGAAGAGCTCATATTAACAAAAGTCCAAAAAGCATCAGAAATTGCCCAAATTGCAAAGCATTAGTTATTCCTCATTGCGTTTGCAAAGCTTGTGGTATTTATAATAATCGTCAAGTTGTACAAATCGAGGCCTAAAATAGGGGGCTTTTTTTGCATATCGTCATAGACATTATGGGGAGTGATAGCTCTCCAGCTACTTTGTTAGAAGGAGTATTAAAAGCTGCAGAACATTTGAAAAAATGTAAGCTGACGGTTTTAGCTACAACTTTAGCATTAGATGAATGTCAACGATATCAATCGCACCCTTTTTTCAAATCAGTTGCCTTTGTTCAAGTCCAAGAAGAAGTTCTAATGGGCGAGTCTCCATTATTGGTTGTTCGCCGCAAACACAAATCTTCTATGGCCATTGGCATGAAGATGCTCAAAGAAAAGAAATGTGACGCTTTTGTCTCTGCTGGTAATACAGGTGCGATGACAGCATATGCTTCTTTAGAGCTGGATCCTCTTCCAGGAATCGATAGACCTGCTTTGGTCACCTTACTCCCAACAAAAGAAAAGCGAGTTGCCATTTTAGATGTGGGTGCCAATATTGCACTTCGACCTCAATCGTTTATGCAATTTGCCCTTTTAGGAGCTGCCTACCAGCAAATTGTTCAAAATATTGAAGGGGCTAAAGTAGGCCTTTTAAATATTGGGGGAGAGGCTAGTAAAGGGACAAGAAAAATGAGACAAGTCTATGAGTACTTTGATCATTATTCAGAGCGTTTAGAAGAGAGCCAGATCTATTTTGAAGGGAATGTTGAAAGTAGAGATGTTTTTGAAGGTAAAGTGGATGTTGTAGTCACCGATGGCTTTATTGGCAATATCTTCCTTAAAACTTGTGAAGGTGTTTCTAGCTTTATCATCAGCCAAATTTATAATCGCTTTTTAAAAGCAGAAAATGAGCAGATTACTGCAAAGTTGCATGAGCTTGAAAAATACCTAGACTACTCTCAGTATCCAGGTGCTGTTTTATTAGGGACTGAAGGGTTAATCGTTAAATGTCACGGATGTAGCAGCTCACAAGCGATGTTTAGTGGTATTAATGGCGCTTATGAATTATTGCAAATTCATATTATACAAAAAATGAAAACTCGTTTAAAAGAATACATTAAAGATTTTTCAAACCCCGCAGTCTAATGAGTTCTCCAAAAATAACCGCTCTAATCTTAAGTTATAATAATCAAAAAGAGATCAAAAGATGTCTAGAGAGTCTCTCTTGGGCAGATGAAATTGTCGTCATAGACTCTTTTAGTCAAGATAACACCGCTCGCATTGCCAGAGACTTTGGTGCAAAAGTTTATCAGTATAATTTTACAACTTTTGGTAAATTGAGAAATCTCGCTGTTCTGCACGCGAGTCACGATTGGCTCTTTAGTTTAGATACTGATGAAATTGCCACACCAAAAGTGGTTAAAGAGATCAAACAAATTGCAATTGATCCGCAAGCAGCTGACGCTTATTTTATTCCACGTCTCAACACTGTATTTGGTAAAAAATTAAGACATGGAGGTTGGTATCCAGATTACAGGCAGCCTCAGTTCTTTAAGAAAAAAGCACTCGTTTATCGAGAAGAAGATGATGTTCATGAAGGCTTTGAAATACATGGAAGATCTGGTTATTTAAAAAATCACATCGAACAATTTCCGTTTGATGATCTGAAACATTATTTAGCTAAGATGGAGCGCTATTCATCATTAATGGCTAAAAGGATGTTAAAAGAAAAAAGAAAGTTTTTTCCAATTCAGCTCATCACTCGCCCAAGTTTTGCTTTTTTCAAGCGCTATATTTTAAGAGCTGGCTTTCGCGATGGCTTCCACGGCTTTTTAATGGCTAAGCTCTATAGCTATTATACTTTTCAAAAATATGCCAAATTTTGGGAAATTTTAAGGGCTTCTAAAAATTCTTTATAACGGGTGATTTTGCCGGTATTGCGGTAGAATTGCGTTGATTTAGCTATCTTCTCTTGCTTTAAATTGGTTTCCGCGTTATTATACCGATATAACGGCATATTACACCGGAAAGCCCAATGCTCGATATAGGTCAAATGATTCAATTTCATCGCAAAAAAGCAGGTTTGTCGCGTATGGACCTGGCTCAACTGGCCAGCCTGGGAAAAACGGTGATTTACGAGCTTGAACATGGGCGTATGACTATAGGCTTTAATAAATTAATAAGTATCTGCAAAGTTCTCAATATCCAATTGATCTTTCAGAGTCCTTATATTCATGAATTTGAGGATAAAAATGAGAGCTAAAATATATGTCGATCAACAGCTTGCTGGATATTTGGAAAAACGGAATAACGGCTACCGATTTGTTTATCTTTCTGGCTATCATGGTCAATCTGTATCTTTAACCATGCCGACTACCCAGTCTCAGTATGATTACGAAACATTCCCCCCTTTTTTTGATGGGCTACTTCCTGAAGGCATGATGTTAGAAGCTCTACTCAAACGGGCAAAATTAGATCGCAGTGATTTATTTGGGCAACTTATAACTGTCGGTGGCGATCTGGTGGGCAACATCACAGTAAAGGCGGATCAATGAATCGTTGTCCGATTACTTATAAGGAATGTGGAGATCAAAGGTATTCAAAAAAAGGATTACAGTTACTTTCACGCAATCTTATCCAAGATCCTGATTTTCCTTTTTCTGCAATGGAACAAATAGCTTTAGCTGGAAAATATGCAACCAAGCTTTCGATTGCCGGAGTACAACCCAAATTAAGCGTGCGTCTAAATATTCCTGATCATCGATTTGAAGTTGTTGAAACAGGTGGGACCTATATCGTAAAGCCACCACATCCTACTTATCCTGAACTCCCAGAAAATGAAGACCTGACTATGCGATTAGCAAAAAGTGTGGGAATAGATGTCCCTTTTCATGGATTAATCTATGGTGGAGATAACTCTCTTAGCTATTTAATCAAACGTTTTGATCGGCATGGTCATGGAAAGAAATATGCTATAGAAGATTTTTCTCAGCTTTCTCATCATACACGTGATATGAAATATGATAGCTCAATGGAAAAACTTATCCCTATATTGGAGCAATATTGTTCTTTTCCCATATTGGAAAAAATCAAGTTACTTAGAATAACTTTATTCTGCTTTTTAGTTGGCAATGAAGACATGCATCTCAAAAATTTTTCATTGATTCGCCGTCCTGATAGAGTTGAACTATCGCCGGCCTATGACTTGATTAATTCTTCTATTGTTCTTGATGCAAGCGAAGAGCTTGCTTTACCAATAGCAGGGAAACGTGCTAAAATTACTCGAAATATTTTATGCAATTATTATGGTTTGGAAAGGCTGGAGTTGAACTCAAAGACCATCGAAGCCGAAATGGAGTCTCTATATAAAGTTAGTAGAACATGGGATGAAATTGTTCAATATAGCTTTCTATCCGAAAAAATGCGTCAAAAATATCAAAATTTGATCAATGAAAGAAGTAAAAGACTTTTTCTTTAAAAATCATATTCAAAAAAATTGGTTATATTAAAGAAACGCCCACGTGTTCATGCAAATATAAAGATGACAATTTTAAGACAGTGCTACTTTTACGACTTCAATATTTCTTGTAACGTCCAAGGAAGGTCCTCTTTATTTTTTTAAGTGATTTATGCTAAACTTTTAGTTTTATCATTTATCCTGGTTGATCGTGTCTTTAGTTCGCATTATAAAAGTTTCTTTAATCCTCCTTACTTTATTTTTTAGTCACATACATGCAGTTGTTTCAGAGTTAGCTAAAGTTCCAAAAACAGATAAATCTAAAGTTTTTGGCTTACATCAAAAGAACAACTTTTCTGTGAATCATAAAGTTCTTTATCATGGATCATTAGCTCAAAATTTAAAAATTTTAAAACCTCAAAAATCAACACATGGAGAAAGTTGGGTCTATGCCACCTATGATCCAGCTATTGCTGCAAGTTTTATAGCTACCGCTAGTGATTTCGATTTTACAATTATCATAAATGAGAAAGGGATTTGTTCCTTTGTAGAAAGATATGAAAATGCTTTCGATCTTTATAGAGGGGTGGAAGGGTCTATATATCAGCTGCCCGCTAAGAAATTTTTAGCTTATCAAACCACTTGGGATGCTGAATTTGTCAGTCCTGAGGAAGCACCTGTTTTGAAAGAGCAGATTATTCCAGATGTTTATGAGTTTTTAAAGCAGCTTGAAGCTGAAGGAAAGATACATCTTTATTATTATCCTGATAGGCCGTCCTGCATTCCAGCGGATGATAGCGATATTGTCGAGAAGGCTGTTCTTTGGTCTAAAGAAAATGCTCCTAATAATACAAAAGAAAAGTTTCTGACATTACATAATCATTTAAAAGATCAGTTTGAAAAAGAATTTGAATCTTTTAAGTAAAAATTTCAAATGCAACTATACATTTTTATAATCTATGGCGAAGTTGGGTCAAATCCAAACCAGAGTTATTAGAAATTTTTTATGATAAGAAAATTCAGAGGTCTTTAAACACCAACCTTAATTCTTTAAGACTAATGAAAATGGTTTGTTACTATTTAATTTGAACAAGTGAGCTTTCTTGATCGCCGATTTGACGATATATAATTCCTTCAGGAAAAATAACATACGTTAATGTCATTTGATTTAAAAAATTAAGATATTCCTTAGATTTAAACTCATCTTCTAATGAACCTGTTAAAAGAATGTCACATTTTTGACCATTTTGGTATGCAGAGATTTCAACATCAGCATTTGGGAAAAGAGAGTCTAGTGCAAATTGAGCATCATCCAACATTTTTTGTCTTCTATTTTCAAAAATGGAATTAAGGATCGAAGAATCACGGTAGAATATGGAAATTTTACGATAGCTTTCGGGAGCCTTTTCAGCTGCGATCGCCAAACCATACATCAAAAGTAAAAAGCTTTCAAAGTCAAGGTCAGGAATTATTATAGACAAATCAGTTTGATTTTTGAGATGGTTTATAAGATCTTCAGCAAAAATATTTAAGAGGGAAGTGCTAGAATTTAGAATAGTAATGGGATTCATACTTTTACTAAATAATACGTCTTCATCACTAAAACCTAGCGCTAAAACCCCATTTTCAGTAAGACGGCTACGTGTATACATAAGATCAGCTAGCCCAATTAAATGATCCATAGAAAAACTACCAGCCAATATATCATAATCTACTGCAATTACAGCTGAGTATCCGCTTTCTTCCGAGGGAAGGTCATCAACGTAATCATAAGCAGAAATGTTAAGAGAAACGTTTGGATATTCTTTAAAAAATTTTTTGATACTCTCGATTTTAGAGGGATCGATTCCTTTAGGTTCTATACAATCTAAAGTTATATTTTCAAAGCCTGATAAAAAAAGCTTTTCTAAAATAATAAAATCAGACATTAATCCGCCACTGCCCATGCTTATCAATTTAATCGGGGCTTTTTTGTCTGGATGAATAGTTGCTAAACGATCAACAATTGCCTTTTCAAAGTTATTTCTTCTTGGATTATCTAAACGATGAAAAGCGTGGGTCCCCTCACAACTACATTCATATAAATCTAATGGTTTAAAAACTAATTTGCTATCATCAACCCAAAAATCTTCTGGATCGACGATAGGATGTGAAGCAAAATCAGCTGTTGAATGAACATGCTGAAACATTTCAAATAGCTTAGGATGGCAGTTGGAGACAATAGGGATTTGCTTTTCACAAAAACTTCTGTAATCTTTATCATTTAAACATAATAATTTAATGGGAGCGCCTAAAAAGACAGCAGGAAACGCCGCTAGAGCAATTGTTATCTTTACAGCTGTTTGTGTCCATGGTTCTTGAGATCCAAAATGGAACCCTTGATCTACTACATGTGCTGAAGAATCAAAAAAAACAACTACCTTCTTCCCTCCAAATAAAACCCTTGCTGGGGTAAGTAAAAAGTCTGCGGTTTTTTCAATAGAGGAAGTTGCATCTAATCGGGATGAAAGAAAAAAATTGCAAATATAGTTTGAGTACGTAGATTGATGAGTTTGACTACATGAAGTATTGTTGAATTTTGTTAGTGTCAAATCAGACATATTTTTCCACACATTTAGTTAAGATAATTGTAAAAGTTATGAATTATAGTATATAACCAGATTATTTGATATAAGTTTCTGATTAGAATCAACTTACAGTATAATAGCAATTAAAAAAAAGTTTAGTGTTTTATAGATATGAGATGGGAAAAGGGTTGTCGAAATCTTAGTAGTGAGATTCTAATTGATAAAAAAATGTCTTACCGAGCAATAAACGACGCTAAAAATTTAACAAAATAGAGGGACTTCTATCTGGTACCTTAGGGCCCGGGTTTTACCTTGTCGGTTGTAAGATAAAATGATTTCTATAACAACGGGCTTTTTAGTTTACGTAATGTAAGAATTCCCCTTTGCTCTCTTTTAGAGAATTCAAAACTTTTTTATGACCGCTAGAAAAGGCTTTATTAAAAAGTTCCTCCAAGGGATAGGTTTCAAATTTTAACAAATTTATTGGACTTTTTAAACGTACAAAAAATGGTTTTAGTTGAACTTTGAAATGGGTGAATGTATGACTTTGTTTTGACAACTCTATCACTTCAGCTGCTTGTGAAAAATAAGGTTTAAGCTCAGGATGCTCTTGAAGTTCTTCAACACTTTTAAATGCTAAATCGATATGCATAAATTCATAGAGATCTCTCATTAGTTTTTCAGTTTGTTTTTTAACAAAAAATTGACCTTGATACTCTAAAACCAAAACGACTCGATCTATTTTCATAATAGCTTTTTTAGGATTTGTAATAGGCAAAAGAGCTTGTGCTTTTTCTTGATAGGCATAGCATTCTTTTCTTAATGGACAGCTTGAGCAT